>JBARNF010001211.1:0-34181 GCA_049802835.1 Bradyrhizobium sp. | reverse complement strand
GCAGGAGGCCGGGCTGGTCGAGGTCACCAAGGGGTATGAGGGCAATCGTCCCCACACCACCTGTCGCCTGACCAAGGCCGGGCGGCGCCGGTTCCTCGACTACCTCGCGGTGCTCGAGCGCCTGGTTCGCGATGCTGCCGCTGCTGCCGGCAAGGAGCCTGCGCCATCGTCGTCGGTTGGTCTCATTCCGGGCCGCGCCTGACCCCCATTGGATTTTTTTGACCTGGAGCTTTGCAATGCAAAGTCGTCTGCAACCTAAATCGCCTGCTCTGGTCGACGGTCTCCACGTCGGCATCATCATGGATGGCAACGGCCGCTGGGCGACCCGCAAAGGCCTGTCGCGGCTGCGCGGGCACGAGGCCGGCGTCGAGGCGATCCGCCGCATCGTCGAGGCTGCGCCCGATCAGGGTGTCGGCACGCTCACGCTGTATGCGTTCTCCAGCGACAATTGGCGCCGGCCCCGCGCCGAGGTCACCGGCCTAATGGCGCTGTTGCGGGTCTATCTCGCCAGCGAAGTCGAATCTCTTGCCCGGAACGGCGTGCGTCTCACCGTGATCGGCCGCCGCGACCGGCTGCCCGGCGGCATCGCCGACGCCATCGGCCGGGCCGAAGCCGCGACTCGTGACGGCCGCACCCTGCATCTGCGCATCGCGGTCGACTATTCGGCGCGCGACGCGATCCTGAATGCCGCGGCGAAGGCACGTGACATCGAAGGGCTGACGCGCGAGGCGTTTTCCGGCCTGGTGACGGGCGAAGCCGGCCTGCGCGACGTCGACCTGATCATCCGGACCTCCGGCGAGCAGCGCCTGTCCGACTTCCTGCTGTGGGAAGGCGCCTATGCCGAGCTGCATTTCACGCAGCGGATGTGGCCCGATTTCGATGCCGGGGATCTCGCGCAGGCGCTGGCCTCGTTCCGCGGCCGCGAGCGGCGGTTCGGCGGCCTCGAGGCGGTGCCGCTCGCGCCCGCGCCAATCGCCTGAAGATCGACAAAGCAACGGAGTTGACGGCGGTAGCACAATCTTTCCGCGCATCGGGGAATCATCTACCGCTTGCAGCATGCGCGCAGAGACCCGACGATGAAGCACAAGCCGCGCCGGACCGCCGGCAAATCTCCGGTCAAACCCGGATCGTCGCGACCCGACGATACGGCCGATGGGCTGTGTGCCGCCGCGCTGCGGCTGCTGCGCGTCGGGCAGCTGGCTGAGGCTGAAGATGCCTGCCGGCGTGCCCTGACGCTGGATGCGACCTCCATCGACGCGTTGCGTGCCATGGGTCGGGTCTGCCTCGCGCTCAAACGCTTCGACGACGCGATCGAATGGTTCGCGCGCGCGATCCGGCTGAATATCTCTGCTCCGCATTCCTTCGTCGGTCTTGCGCAGGCGCTGACGCTCGCCGGCCGTCTCGACGATGCAATCAAGGCGTATGACCGGGCGTTGCAGCTGCAGCCGGATGCCGCCGAGAGCTGGGACGCTCTCGGCGAACTGCTGCAGCGGACGGGCCGCCATGCCGAAGCGGCGCTGGCCTGTGATCGTCTGCTGCAGCTTGCGCCCGATCGCGTCGCGACGTGGTTTCGTCTTGGCGAGCTGCTCGAACAGCAAGGCCGCCGCGACGAGGCGGCGCTGGCGTACGACCAGGCGCTGACGCTGAAGCCCGATTTCGTCGAGGCCGCCAACAAGGCTGGCGCCGTTCATTTCGACGCCGGACGCTACGACGAAGCCATCGCGCGCTTCGATCGGTCGCTCGCGATCAAGCCGGATCAGGGCGGCGTGCTTTGCCTGAAGGGCATTTCGTTGCGCCGGTTGCGCCGCTATGACGAGGCGCAGGCCTGCGGCCGGCGGGCCCATGTGCTGGCGCCTGACGATCCCGACATCGCCAACAGCTATGGCTGCATTCTGCAGAATCTCGGCCGTCACGGCGAGGCCGTCGCCGTGTTCGACAAGGCGATCGCGATCCGGCCGCAGACTGCGGAATTCCACAATCATCGCGGCACGTCGCTGGCCGAATTGCATCGCTTCGAGGAGGCGTTTGCGAGCTTCGATCGCGCCGTCACGCTGAAGCCGGATCTCGCCGACGCGTATTGGAATGCGGCGTTGTTCCGGCTGCTGACAGGAGACTTCGCGCGCGGCTGGGCGGCACGCGAATGGGGGCGCAGGTGCCGCGCGGTCGGCTTCGTGGAGCGCAGCTTCGACGTTCCGCCGTGGCCAGCCGACGCCCCGCTCGCCGGCAAGACCATTCTGCTCCACAGCGACGAGGGGCTGGGCGATACCATCCAGTTCGCGCGCTACGCGACGATGGTCGCGGCGCCGGGCGCACGCGTCGTGCTCGAAGTCGACGCCGTGCTGCAGCCCCTGTTGGCAGGTATCGACGGCGTCGCTCAGTGCCTCGCCCGCGGCATCGATGCGACGCCCGCGATCGACTATCATTGTCCGCTGTCGAGCCTGCCGCTTGCCTTCGCCACCCGCCTCGACACGATCCCGGCCGCACCGGGCTATCTGCCGCGTCCGTCTGCGGAGCACCGTGCCTCGTGGGAGCAGCGGCTCGGGCCGCACGACAGGCTGCGCGTCGGTCTGGTTTGGTCCGGCAACCCCGCGCATCTCAACGATCACAATCGGTCGATGCCGTTCGCCACGCTCGCACCGCTGTTCGACGTCGATGCGCGGTTCATCAGCCTGCAGAAGGACGCGCGGGCGGCGGACCGGGCGCTGCTCGCAGCACGCAACGACATTCTCGATCCCACCGCTGATATCCGTGACTTCGTCGACACCGCCGCGCTGATCGATGGCCTCGATCTCGTGATCACGGTCGACACCAGCGTGGCGCATCTCGCCGCCGCGCTCGGCAAGCCGACCTGGATCATGCTGCCCTATACGCCGGACTACCGCTGGCTGCTCGGCCGCGACGACAGTCCCTGGTATCCGAGCGTGCGACTGTTCCGCCAGGATGTACGCCGCGACTATGTCGATGTCGTCGCGCGCCTGCGCGACGCGCTGGCGCAGCAGGTTGCGGCCGTCCCGGCGACCTGAGTCAGGTCTCAATTCGTCCGCAGCCCGATCGAGACCTCGTGCACGCGCCGCGTCAGCTCGGCGACGCTGCGCCATCCGGTCTTTTCTCGCGTGCGCTTCAGATGCGTATACACGGTGGTGACCTTGACGCCGCGATGTCCGGCGTATTCGACCGCCGTCATGCCGGTGCTCAAGGCGCAAGCCAGATGGGCCTCGGCGCTGGTCAGGCCGTAAAGGTCCTGGAGCAGGCGCGTCGCTGTGTTGTGCCGTAGCGGATCGTGCACCAGCATCATCACGCTGGCATCGGGAGCGGTTGATCGCAGTCCTTGATGGCGCAACGCGCGCAGCGAGATCGTACAGGGCGGCAGCCCGTCGGGGCGGGGCGCCAGGAAGTCGGTCGCGATATCTGCATCTGCCGGCCCACCGGCGCGCATCGCCGCGCTGAAGGCCGCCGCATAGCGGCTGCGCAGGTCCGCCGAGCCGAATTGAAATCCGCGCGGGTGGATCCGGAACAGCCCGCTCTCGGCTGAGATCGCCTGCAGGCTGTCGTTGAGATAGACGATCTCGCCTTTGGGTCCGAGCAGCGCGACGCCATCCTTCAGGAGATCGAGCGCGCTGGTCGCGACGTCCTGGCCGTGGATTCCGACGAGACGGCTGCGCATGCCATAGGCGCGCTGCAGATGCGGCGTCAGGCGTTGCATCAGTGCGATCTCGGCTCTGCCGACATGGCCCTGCCGCGGCGTCCGCTGCAAGGTGAAGGCGACGAGCCACTGCGGGGTCTGCTCCAGCGCGGCCGACAAAAAATAGCGAAGCCCGGCGCGCGGCAGAAACTCCGCATAGAACGGATCGCGGTTCATGGCGCGCTCGTCCATGACTTGATAGTCCCAGGACAGCCCGCCTCCCGGCTGTCCCAGCGCCGCAGGCAGGCGAGGATTGAGCGCGGCGAAATGCGCGAGATAGTCGCCGCCCTCGGCCGTTGTGACCCCGCTGCCGTGAAAGGTCACGGGCCGGCGCGCGGCCTTGTCGATCACCTCGAGGGTCGCGCCTTCGGCACCTACCAGCGCCCTGATCGATTCCAGCGCCGCGGAGACGCCATCCGGTTCCGCAAAGCCTTGGTAGATGGCGTCAAGCGCCTGTGAGTACGACTCGATCTGCACGGTGGCCTCGCTGCGATGGCCCGGGCCGGACGCGCGGGTCTGAACCGTTAACCCCGACACGCGGACAATCATCCCCATCATGGGTCGTCACGGAGCGTCCGAGGTTCACCGCAGCTTGGTCGCTCGCGGCCCAGGGATCGGCGAATTCGTCCAGGTCACCGGGCGCGAGATGCCTCACGGTGATGGTCTCACAGCTCTGGGAGACCATCTATGGAGAGCGCTGCCCCGCTGCTTCCGCGCCGGTCGTTCGCGAGACGTCGGCTGTTCGCTGGTCTGAGGCGGCTGGTGCGGGCCGTGCTGGTGGCCCTTCAGGACTCGCGGGCGCGCGCCGCGCGCCGGATCATCGCCGATCACCGGCATCTGCTCGACTGAGCGCGGGTGGACGCAAACGGGGCTGAAGCCCTGGAGGCGACGATGTTCCAGGGCCTCGACGCAGCCGTGCGCTATTCCGTGACGGTCTCGCCGGAGCCGCCGAATTCGCTCGGAAAATCCTTCAGCTTCGGCAGGCCGTCGCGCATCGGCAGCACGGTCTCCGCGTAGTTCACGTGGACTCCCGGCTGGAAATCCAATTCCGGAACGGTCGCTGCGAACACGTCGATCAATCCGAGCGGCGGGTGCGTGGTCATGAGGTGACCGCCGCACTTGGCGCAATATTGCCGCTGGCTCAGCGGCGTCTTCTGAAACATGGCGACGTGCTCGGTTCCAGAAATGATCCTCACCGCGTCCGGCTTCCACAGGCTGAAGGCGTTCACGGGGCCGCCGGACCACGACCGGCACGACCGGCAGTGACAATAGCCCATCGCCTCGGGTGTCCCGGACACCTCGATTTCGACCGCTCCGCAAAAACATCGTCCAGATAGTTTCATCCTCGTCCTCATCAGTTGTGACGCGGCGGACGCCATCATTGCGGAACCTCGGCGTCTTGGTGCGCGACGACCATCGTCAGGGTTGCTACGACCGGACGTGATCCAGTTCACATTCGAAGGTCGTGCGCAGGGCTTCGTCCCCTGATCGGAGGACGCCGGTTGCCGGCTGATGGCGGTATCGATCCCGGCATCGCGTTTCAGTCCAAAGGTCTCGGGTGATTGCATGTCAGACCTCAACCGTCGCATCGTCGAGTTTTCGACCGACCACATTCCGGAGCCGGAGCGCGCGGCGTTCTGGCGTGAGCATTATGGACAGGTGATGCTGCGCGTCGATTTCGAGCCTGCCCCCGACGTGGCGTTCAAAGCGCGCAATCGCGCGCTGACGCTGCCTGGCCTGCAGTTGCTCGATGCCTGGGCCACGCCGGCGCGGGTCTCGCGGTCCGGCCGCCATCTCGCCGACGGGACCGACAATCTGATCCTCGCGATCAATCGCGAGGGCAGCGCGTTTGTCGAGCAGGGCCGACAGAGCCACGAGCTGCGCGAAGGCGAGGCCATCATCCTGAACGGTGCCGATGCGGGCGCGTTTCATCGTGTGAGCAACGGCCGGTCGTTCACCCTGCTCGTGCCGCGCGTGATGATCGAGGCTGCTGATGTCAGTGTCGCGGACGCCGTCATGCGGCCGATCCCCGCCAACCAAGGCGCGCTGCGACTGCTCGACCACTACGCGAGCTGGCTGATGAGCAGTGGCGGCGCGATCGATGCGCAGCTGCTCAATCTCTCCGTGCGCCACGTGCAGGATCTGCTGGCGCTGTCGATCGGACCTTCGGGCGACATGGCGGAGACGATGCGGGCCAGAGGGTTGCGTGCGGCTCGCCTGAAGCTTGCCAAGTCCTTCCTCATCGCCAACAGCCGGCGCAGTGATATCTCGGTGGCGATGCTCGCGGGCAAGCTGAACGTGACGCCGCGCTACGTGCAGCGCCTGTTCGAGGTCGACGGCACCACCTTTTCCGCCTTCCTGTCCGGCGTGCGGCTTGCGAACGCGCATCGCATGCTGTGCGATCCCGCCCACGGTCAGCTGGCGATCGCGAGCATCGCCTACGACGTCGGCTTCGGCGATCTCTCGCACTTCAATCGCTCGTTCCGCCGTCAGTACGGGCTGACACCGCGTGAGGTGCGAGGCGATCGCGGCATTGGCCGCGAGCCGTCCGGGCGGATGTGCTGACCGGTGCCGCCCATGACATCCAAGATGATCGCACTGAAAATTCTCGATGGCATCTTCGTCTCGGCAACCATCATCCTTCTCGGGATCGTTGCAGGTATGCCGGTCGATTGGCTGCTCGCGCTGCTCGAGATGTCGATGCGCGAATTTCAGGCATTTGCCTTGTTCATCATTTTCGGCAGCCTGCTGCTGATCCATGCCATCGCAACGTCCGATTCCGCGCCGTAAACCAAACGTGATCACCGGCATCCCGCCTGATCCATGGAACGCGGCGGCCAGTTGAGCTGCGTCAACGGAAATCTGTCTGCCTGTGGCAAACGACGCGCCTGCTTTGGGAAACAGAGGCGTCGTTCGATGGTTCAACAGGAAAGCGAGGCCGTTGCCGATCGGGTGCCGGTGGTGAAGCCACAGGCTGATCCGGTCGCGCCGACGCATGGCGCGGCACTGCCTGTGGTCGCGGCCCATGCCGTCCGGCCGAAACGCAGCGTGTGGCCATTGCTGCTGCTCATCCTCGCCATCGGCGCCGCCGGAGGCGGCGGTTATGTCTGGTGGCAGCGCCTGCATCCGCCGCTGCCCATCGGCATCAGCGTCGGCAATGGCCGCATCGAGGCCGACGAGATCGACATCGCGACCAAATATGCCGGACGCGTGGCAGAGCTGCGAGCCGATATCGGCGACCTCGTCGAGGCCGGACAGATCGTCGCACGCATGGATACTCGGGAGCTGCAGCAGTCCCTGTCGAAGGCCGAGGCTCAGACCGAGCAGGCGCAGCACGTGGTGGATCAGACGCGCGCCAATCTGGCGCAGCTGCAGGCCCAGAAGACGCTCGCCGAGCAGGAGATGGAGCGCACGCGCGGCCTGCTGCAGAACGGCTGGACCACGCGGGAGCTCGCCGACCAGCGTCAACAGGCGCTCGACGCGGCGATAGCCGGATACGCCGGCGCGCAGGCCAGGATATCGGAGGCGCAACGCGCGCTCGAAGCCGTCCGTCACGACGTCGCGCTCTACACGGTGCAGATCGCCGACAACTCGCTGATCGCGCCGAAGGCGGGCCGCATTCAGTATCGTCTCGCCAATGTCGGCGAGGTGCTGGCGGCCGGCGGCAAGGTCTTCACCATGCTCGACGTCGGCTATGTCTACATGGACGTGTTCCTGCCGACCGCGCAGGTCGGCAAGGTCAAGGTCGGGACCGACGCGCGGATCGTGCTCGATGCCTATCCGGATCGCCCGATCCCGGGGAAAGTGTCGTTCGTCGCGAGCCAGGCGCAGTTCACGCCGAAGACGGTGGAAACGCAGAGCGAGCGCGACAAGCTGATGTTCCGCATCCGCGTTCGGGTCGATCAGGACAGCCTGGCTGCGCATGCCGATGCCGTGAGAAGCGGGTTGCCCGGGGTCGCGTATGTCAGGTGGAATTCCGACGTGGCCTGGCCTGCGCGCCTGCAAGTGTCACCATGACCGGCCATGCGCCGCCCGTCGCGCGCGTCAGAGAGGTCTCGCAGCGCTATCGCAGCGTCGTGGCGTTGGACGATGTCTCGATCGAGATTCCCTCCGGCGGTGTGGTCGCCCTCATAGGTCCGGACGGTGTCGGCAAGTCGTCGCTGCTGTCGATCCTGGCCGGCGCCCGCGCGATCCAGAGCGGCGAGGCGATCGTGCTCGGCGCCGACATGTCCAGCCGTCGCGCCCGCGAGCTGGTCTGCCCGCGCATTGCCTACATGCCGCAGGGCCTCGGCAAAAACCTTTATCCCGACCTCAGCGTGCGTGAGAACATCGCGTTCTTTGCGCGCCTGTTCGGTCAGTCCCGGGCCGAGCGCGACTGGCGCATCGCCGAGCTGATGGAGGCGACGGCGCTGTCCGATTTCGCCGACCGGCCGGCGAAGAATCTGTCCGGCGGCATGAAGCAGAAGCTCGGCCTGTGCTGCTCGTTGATTCACGATCCGGACTTCCTGATTCTGGACGAGCCGACCACCGGCGTCGATCCGCTGTCGCGACGTCAGTTCTGGGACCTGATCGACCGCCTGCGCGCGCGCAGCGCCACTGGCATGAGCGTCATCGTCGCCACCGCCTATATGGAGGAGGCCGAGCGCTTCGACTGGCTGATCGCGATGAACGACGGCCGCATTCTCGCGACCGGCTCGCCTCACGAGCTGAAGCAGCAGACCGGGGCCGCCGACATCGAAGGCGCCTTCGTCGCGCTGCTGCCCCGCGCAGCCGATGCCGATCACGCCGAGATGCCTGCGCGGCCGCCACTCGATGAGACCCACGAGATGGTGATCGTCGCCCGCGACCTGACCTGCCGCTTCGGCGATTTCACCGCCGTCGATCGCGTCAACTTCTCGATCCGCAAGGGCGAGATCTTCGGATTCGTGGGGTCCAACGGCTGCGGCAAGACGACGACGATGAAGATGCTGACCGGGCTGCTGCCGCCGAGCGACGGCGAAGCGCTGATCTTCGGCCGCAGCATGGAAGCCGGCAACCACGAGTCGCGCCGCCGCGTCGGCTACATGTCGCAGGCCTTCTCGCTCTACGGCGAGCTCACGGTGCGGCAGAACCTCGTGCTGCATGCGCGGCTGTTCCATCTGCCGTCCGATTCCGCCGAGAAGCGGATCGCCGAACTGATCGGCCGCTGCGACCTCGCCGACCATGTCGATGGCCGCGCGGCCGACCTGCCGCTCGGCATTCGCCAGCGCCTGTCGCTCGCGGTCGCGATCGTCCACAAACCAGACCTGCTGATCCTGGACGAGCCGACCTCGGGCGTGGATCCCGTTGCGCGCAACCAGTTCTGGCGTCTCTTGATCGAGTTGTCGCGCAACGACGACATGACGATCTTCGTCTCGACGCATTTCATGAACGAGGCCGCGCGCTGCGACCGGCTGTCGCTGATGCACGAGGGCCGCGTGCTCGCGACCGCGACGCCGGACGGCCTCATCCGGGCCAAGGGCGCGCGGAGCTTGGAGGAGGCGTTCATCGCGTTCCTTCAGCAGGAGGCCGGCTGCGACGCTCCGCCTGCAACGCTGACGCAGACACCGACCAAAGGCGCACTGGCGCCTCCACGCGATGTGAGCGGCAAACCTGCGCGCTTCAGCTCGCGCCGGCTGTTCGCCTACACGATTCGGGAAGGGCTCGAACTGGTTCGCGATCCGATCCGGCTGTTGTTCGCCTTGTTCGGGACCGCCTTCCTGATGATCGTGTTCGGCGTCGGCATCTCGACCGACGTCAACAACCTCAGCTTCGCCGCGCTCGATCGCGACCAGACGCCGGAGAGCCGCGCCTATCTCGCTGAACTCCGGGGCTCGCCGTATTTCGTCGAGAAGCCTCCGCTGGCCGATTACGCCGATCTGGAGCGGCGCATGAAGAACGGCGACATCATGGCGTCGATCGAGATCCCTCCTCATTTCGGCGTCGACATCAAGCGCGGCCGGACGGCCTTCGTGTCGGCCTGGATCGACGGCTCGATGCCATTCCGCGCCGAGACCATCCGCGGTTATCTCGAAGGCACCCATCAGCTCTATCTCGGCGATCCCGCCGTCAAGACGACCCGGCCGGCCGCGGCATCGCCGGTCAACACCGAGATCCGCTTCAAGTACAATCAGGCCTTCAACAGCATCTATGCGATGGTGCCGACCACGATCGCGCTGCTGCTGGCGCTGTTCCCCGCCATCCTGATGGCGCTGGCGGTCGTCCGCGAGAAGGAGCTCGGCTCGATCACCAATCTCTACGTCACCCCGGTGACGCGGCTGGAATTCCTGCTCGGCAAGCAGTTGCCTTACGTCGGCGTCGCGCTGGTGAATTTCGCGGTCATGTTTGCGATGGCGATCCTGCTGTTCGGTGTCCCTCTCAAGGGCGCGTTCCTGCCGCTGCTCGTGGGCACTGTCGTCTACGTCTTCACCACGACGGCCTATGGCATGCTGATCTCGACCTTCTGCAGCACCCAGATCGCGGCGCTGTTCGGCACCGCGATCCTCACGGTGCTGCCGGCGACGCAGTTCTCGGGGATGATGGTGCCGGTGTCGTCGCTGTCCGGCGTCGGGCGGCTGCTCGGCATGGCATTCCCGATGACCTATTTCCGTCCGATCAGCGTCGGTACCTTCACCAAGGGCCTCGGCTTTGCCGAGGTCGGGCATGACATCCTGATGCTGCTCGTCTTCATTCCCGTCCTGATCGGGCTCAGCTTCCTGCTGCTGCCCAAGCAGGAGGCCTGAGCCATGCTGCGCTCGCTCTCCAACATCTTCTGGCTCGGCACCAAGGAACTGCGCAGCCTGTTCGGCGACCTCGTGCTGATCGGGCTCGTGATCTATTCGTTTACGGTGGCCGTGATCAGCGAGGCCCAGAGCAATTCGCAGGAGCTTCATCACGCCTCGCTCGGCGTGGTCGACGAGGACAATTCCGAGCTGTCGCGCCGGATCATCAGCGCATTCATGCTGCCTTACTTCCAGACGCCGGTTTACATCAGGGAGAGCCAGATCGACCCGCTGATGAACAGCGGCCGCTTCACCTTCGTGCTCGATATCCCGCCGAATTTCCAGCGCGACGTGCTGGCGGGGCGCAGGCCGGCGCTGCAGGTCAATGTCGATGCGACCGCGATGATCCAGGCCGGCCTCGGGGCCGGCTACGCGCTGCAGATCATCAACACCGAGGTGACGGGATATCTGGCGCGATCCGAAGCCGCGGTGCCGTCGCCGGTCGATCTGGTCACGCGCATCGCGTTCAATCCGAACGTCACGACGGCCTGGTTCGAGAGCGTGATGGGCATCATCAACAACGTCACGATGCTGGCCATCATCCTCGCCGGCGCGGCATTGGTGCGCGAGCGCGAGCACGGCACCATGGATCATCTGCTGGTGATGCCGGTGTCGCCGTTCGAGATCGCGATGTCGAAGATCTGGGCCAATGCGCTCGTCATCGCCGTCACCGTCGTGGTCGCGCTCTACGTCGTCGTGCGGGGCGTCCTTCACGTGCCGATCACGGGCTCCATCCCGCTGTTCATGGGCGGCGTCGTGCTCTATCTGTTTTTCGCGACCGCGGTCGGGCTGTTCCTCGGCACCATCGCGCGCTCGATGCCGCAACTCGGCCTGCTCTATATCCTCGTCGCCGTGCCGATGAATCTGCTGTCCGGCGGCGCGACCCCGGTCGAGAGCCAGCCGGTGTGGCTGTCGACCATCATGAAGGCCTCGCCATCGACGCATTTCGTGTCGTTCGCGCAGGCCATTCTGTATCGCGGCGCCGGGCTCGACGTCGTCTGGCCGCAATTCGCAGCGGTCGCCGGCATCGGCGCGCTGTTCCTGGCGCTGACCTTGTGGCGCTTCCGTGCCGCGGTGGGCGCGACCGGAGCGTGACATGATAGACACGGCTGCGAATGCGGCCCTCGGCATGGTTTCCGGAGCTTTAACGGTGCGGACCGTTGCGGTCGGAAAGAGCCCCGTCTGTCGGCCGTTTTCGCCCGTGCAGGCTGGCAACGCTTCTCCAACCATGCCTGTCGCGCACCTGCGCCGATAACGATTTGGAAAATCGTGATGGTGCACCCTCGGCACGTCCTGAGGGGGACGAAAGTGGGGAGAGCAACCATGAGCATGAATGGGGAAGCGGTTCTGGAAAACGTGCGGCGCTATCGCACCATCGCCTGCTTGTACCGGCAGACCGCAGCGTTCCGTCCGCATCAACGCGACTCGCTGCTGGCGCAGGCCGCGGAATGGGAAAGCCGGGCTGTCGCCGAGCTTGAGGCTTATTTCATCGCCCGTCATGCGCCATCGCAAGCCCCGGCGAACATGAACCGTCATACGCCCACCTACACCTCGTCGACGTGGCAGATGGCTGCGGCTTAGTCGCGGGCCAACATCGTTCATTCCCGCGGCGCGATCCGCGCCCGGGTTGTGCTCACATCGGACCCTCTGCAAACGAGAGGGGCAGGGAAGACCAGGCGCCGACCGGCGCCTGTGGCCCCCGTGCGTGAAGAAGTGCACGGGGCAGGAACCACAGGTTCAGCCGGAATCCCGGCCCTCCCTGCGCGATGCGCTACGGCTTATACGTGCTCTCCTCGGTGCGCCGGGCTTTCTGGCCACCGTGTGCGCGACAACGCTTGCGCGTTGCGCGGATGACACCAGCATCGGGGTGTCAGGACCACACGACTTCACCGTCCGCCACGAACCGTTCGTCGGCATCCCCCGAAGGAAACGCTGCGATTCGTCGCGGCCATCGCTCCCCGCCTCGCGTGTCGTGACGACCGCGATACGCCCTCTGCCCGAGGCGGTATGAGCGCATCAGACATCAAATTACGAAAAAACGAAAGACAAATATTTTTGCGTGACGATCTGGACAGGGGTCATCGCGTTGAACCGACGCTAGAAACCAGCGTTTCGGCGCATCCGTTTTCTGCTATCTGCGGCCGTAGACTGGGTCGTAACGGCGCATGAGCTTACCCGACGGGCGACCCAACTTGCGCTTGGGCGACGGCGTTACTCGGACTCGGCCGGACGACAATGGAGTGAGTTGCTCCGGCGTTCTCGACAGTGCGGATGGCGGTCATGTTGGCGCGGGACTTGCTCAGGCTGACGTGCGCCGGCACCGGCGATGAAGGACACGATGAGATCGCTCGGGCGCGACCGCAGCATGTGTGCCTGGGACGATTTCGCCCAGTCGTCGACCGCCGTCCGTCTTTCGCTGGCGCAGGCGCAATCCGGACAGATTCCGCCATTCCTGCTGCTCTCGGTGCCCGGCATGAGTGCCGGCCAGCATCGGATCTGCTCGGAGCTGTGGACCCGCGACCGCATCGCCGCCAGCCGCGCGGAGCGGACGCGGTTGGATTTTCGCTTCGACCTGACGATCCGCGACAAGCTTCGTGTCGGATATCTTTCAAACGACTTCCACGACCATGCGACCGCCCATCTGCTGATCGAGGCGCTCGAGGCGCATGACCGGGAGCGATGCGAGCTGCACGCCTTCTCGTTCGGCGCCGACGATCAAGGGGCCATGCGCGGGCGGCTCAACGACGCCTTCCACGCCTTCCACGACGTCGCCGCGTTGGGCGACAGTGCCGCGGCCATTGCGGTGCATGCCGCGCAGATCGATATTCTGGTCGACCTCAAAGGCTATACGCGCGGTGCCCGGACCGGGATCCTGATGCTCCACCCGGCGCCGGTCCAGGTGAACTTCCTCGGCTATCCCGGCACGCTCGGCGGCGATATCTGCGACTACATCATCACCGATCCCTTCGTGACGCCGCTGGCGACAGCCGCCGATTATTCCGAGAGCTTCGCCTACATGCCGCATTCCTACCAGCCGCATGGCCGGGCGGCGCTCGGCCCGCCGCCGGCCCGTGCCGACGTGGGCCTGCCGGAAGCCGGCTTCGTCTTCTGCTGCTTCAATCAGGCCTACAAGCTGACGCCCACGGTGTTCGACCTGTGGTGCCGCCTGCTCGACACGACGCCGGACAGCGTGTTGTGGCTGCTGGCGACCGACCAGGCCGAGGGCAATCTGCGCGGCGAGGCGCTGCGGCGGGGCGTGGCGCCAGGCCGGCTGGTGTTCGCGCCCGAGATGACGCAGAGCGAGCATCTTCGGCGGCTCCAGCTTGCCGATCTCGTGCTCGACACGGCGCCCTATGGCGCCCACACCACGGCGAGCGACGCGCTCTGGGCCGGCGTGCCGATCGTCACCTGCGCCGGAGATACGTTTGCCTCCCGGGTTGCCGGCAGCCTGTTGCACGCGGTGGGGCTTCCCGAACTGATAGCCGCCGATGAGGCCGACTATGTCGCGGTCGCGCTGACGCTCGCCACCGAGCCCGACCTGCTGCAAGCCGCCAAGGCCAGGCTTCGGCGCAACCGGCCCCTCACCCCGCTGTTCGACGCTGCCGCCTATGCCCGGTCGCTGCAGGACCTCTATGACCAGATGTGGCAGCGGTGCCGCAGCGGCGCTGCGCCTGAGCCGATCTGGGCGTCCGGATCCTGAGCAAGTCCTGAGCGGGATGGAGCGGATCTGGTTCGCACTCACGCCATCGCCGCGTGCCGCACTTCATTGCGTCGTCATGCGTGCTGAAGCGAGTGTCCCGATCAAGGCGGTCAGGGCGCCGACGCTGGTCGCGTTGATCGCGACCAGCGAGGCGCAATCGGAGTCGGCGACTTTCATCACGGGGTCGCCGAGACGCGAATCGATCAGCAGATAGGACATGAACGGCAACGCCAGCAGCGGCAGCGACCGCATGCGCTCGTCGGGGCGGAACAGCAGCGCGGCGAGCAGGGCGCAGGGCAGCAGGAACAGCTCGACGCCGCTCGAGGCACCGAACAGCTTGACGCAGAACACCGTGTTGGCGGTGCCGGTCAGGACCATCAACGCGCGGCCGGCGAACGAATTGCGGCGCGCCAGCGCCGGCACGGCTGCGAAGAACGGCGTGGTGAGCAGCGTCAGCCAGGCCGGCCACGCCGCGCTGCCGGCGATCGCATGCAGATAGAGCGGGTAGAACGGCTGGTTGAAGACGATGACGAGGGCGGTCTTGGCAGCGATGTCGGACGGCGGATCGTCGGCCGACGCATAGGCCTGCGCGGCGGCCATCCATCGTCCGAACATCTTACGCATTCACTTGCCTCAATCTTCCATCGGCGCGAGTCGCTGCCATGGAAACGCGCCCGCATGTGCGCCGGATCAGGTGTCACGGGTCGGCGTGTCACGAATTCAGCGCCGTCCGGATCATGCGGGCGAGATCGGCGCTCTGATAGGGCTTGGTGAGCAGCAGCACGCCGGCATCGAGGCGGCCGTGATGCACGATCGCATTCTCCGTATAGCCGGACGTGTACAGCACCTTGAGATCCGGGCGTCGCTTCGACGCCTCGATCGCGAGCTGACGGCCGTTCATGCCGCCGGGCATGATGATGTCGGTGAACAGGAGGTCGATGCGGACCGGACCGTCGATGAGGGCGAGCGCCTCGTCGGCCTTGCTCGCGGCCAGGGTGGTGTAGCCGAGCCGCTTGATCTGGGCGACGACGTATTCGCGCACCAGCGAATCATCCTCGACGATCAGGATCGACTCGTCCCCACGCTCCATACTCGCGGCGCTGTTCTCCGCCAATGCCGCGTCCGCATCGGCATTGGCCTGCGGCAGATAGAGCTTGACCGAGGTGCCGTGACCCGGCTCGCTGTAGATCTTGATATGGCCGTTGGACTGCTTGACGAAGCCGTACACCATGCTGAGGCCGAGGCCGACGCCCTTGCCGACATCCTTGGTGGTGAAGAACGGCTCGAACACCTTGTCGAGCAGATTGGCCGGGATGCCCTCGCCGGTGTCGCTGACTGCGATCATCACGTAGTTGCCCGGGACCACCTCCGGGTTCATGTGGGCATAGGCGGCGTCGAGGTGGACGTTCTTGGTTTCCAGCGTCAGCTTGCCGCCGTTCGGCATGGCGTCGCGCGCATTGAGCGCCAGGTTCAGGATCGCGGTCGACAGCTGGCCCGGGTCGATCATGGCCGGCGCGGAGTCATGCGCCAGCATCGATTCGATCTCGATCTGCTCGCCGAGCGTCCGGCGCAGCAGGCGCGCGGTGTCGACCACCATGCCGTTGATGTCGACGCTGCGCGGCTGCAGCGGCTGGCGGCGCGCGAAGGCCAGCAGGTGGCGCGTCAGATCGGCGCCGCGTGCGGCCGCCGAGCTGATGAGATTGGTGATCTGCACGAGCTGCGGACGATCCTTCACCGCGTCGGCGAGGATCTCGATGGTTCCGGTGATCACGGTCAGGATGTTGTTGAAGTCGTGCGCGACGCCGCCGGTGAGCTGGCCGATGGCTTCCATCTTCTGCGCCTGCCGGACCTGCGTCTCGGTCGCCTCGATCTCCTGGAAGCGCTTGACCATGGCCTCGGCCGTGCGCCGTTGCCGCGTCTCCTCCTCGAGCTGCGCATAGGCCGTCCGCAACTGGGCGCGGGACGGCATCGTCAGCACCCGCGGCAGCATCAGCAGCAGAGCCGCGGCGATGCCGACCGACATGAAGGCCAGTAAGCCTTTCGTGGCAGCCTCGAGCGTGTAGGCAGGGACCCAGATCGTGAGGACCTCGATCAGCCGTGTCATCCCGCAGACGGAGACCCACAGGGCGAAAGCCCAGAAAATAGAGCTGAACTGAAAGTCGCGGCGACGATAGACGATGAAGGCGAGGACGAACGCGATGGTGAAGAAAGCGATGGAGATCAGGACGTCCGAGATGGCGTTCACCCAGATCAATTCAGGCAGCCATAACAGGCACTCGCCATGCGGCGTGAGCATCGACATGTCCAGACATCCCCAAACGTGCGGCCAGCGCACCGCGTCGCCGCCGCGGCCCGGCCGGTTCCCTACCAGATCATTCAAATTTCCGCTGAGCACACAAGCGTGCTGACGTCACAGGAGACAGATCGGTAGAGCGGCACCGTACTTCGCGCCACTGATGACCAGCGCCATTGGTCGCTGTTGCTTCGATCAGCAGGCTTGACTCTGTGTACCGTACGGTACATATCGTTCCGATAGGTACAACAGGAAGCATTCCATGAGCGTCATTGCGCCCCCCTTCACGCTGCAGACCGCCACCCGCAAGGTGCGGGTCGCCGAAGACGGCTGGAACAGCCGCGATCCCGAACGCGTGTCGCTGGTCTACACGCCCGACAGCCGTTGGCGGAATCGCGCCGAGTTCATTACCGGCCGAGCCGAGATCGTTGCCTTCCTCACCCGTAAATGGGCAAAGGAGCTCGACTACCGTCTGATCAAGGAGATCTGGGCGTTCACCGATGATCGTATCGCTGTTCGCTTTGCCTATGAGTGGCATGACGACAGCGGCCATTGGTATCGCTCCTACGGCAACGAGAACTGGGAGTTCGACGCGCAGGGGCTGATGCAGCGCCGCTATGCTTGCATTAACGACCTGCCGATCAAGGCGAGTGAGCGCAAATTTCACTGGCCGCTGGGTCGTCGCCCCGATGATCATCCGGGGCTGACCGAACTGGGGCTGTAGAGCGGGGCGCGCGCCATGCGGACGCTCAACGAGCGCGCCGACGTCATCCCTCTCATCGCCGAGGTGTTCCGCGAGTTCGGCTTCGAGGGCACCTCGCTCAGCCGCATCACCGAGAAGACCGGCTTGGGCAAAGGCAGCCTGTATCATTTCTTCCCCGGGGGTAAGGACGAGATGGCGCGCGCCGTGCTGGCGCATGTCGACGCGTGGTTCGAGCGCGAGATCTTCGCCTCGTTGCGCGACGACGCACCGGAGGTGGCGGTCGCGCGGATGTGGCGCGGCGTCGACGACTACTTCCGCTCCGGCCGGCGCGTCTGTCTGGTCGGGGCATTCGCTCTCGATGAGACGCGTGATCGCTTTGCCGAGACGATCGCGAGCTACTTCACGCGCTGGATCGCGGCCTTGCGCGATGCGCTGGCGCGTGACGGCTGGCCGCCGCGCGACGCCGAGGACAGCGCCGAGGAGGTGGTCCTCGGAATCCAGGGCGCGCTGGTGCTGGCGCGTGCGACCGACGACGAGGCCGTATTCGGCCGCGCGCTGGCGCGGTTGCAGAGACGTCTGCAACAGCCATCTGGGAGCTGACGGCGGAGCCGCCGCCCAGGAGTTGCCTCCGCAAGCGGCAACGGGCGGGCTGAAATATCGGCGCGCGGGCCACGTGAAATCGTGGTTGTCTTGGGTGTGGTTGTCCCGGGTGTGGTTGTCTCGGGTAACGTCTCGAGCAGCGGCGGCATCCAGGGAGGTCCGGCATGAATGGGCTCGGCGGTCTCAACAAGTCCCCCAACGGCGTCGTCATCGGGCTGGTGCAGCTCCAGCTTCCCGTCGTCGCGACCAAGGCGGACCTCGCACGCCAGACCGAGAAGATCGTCTGGATGGTCGGCAAAGCCCGGCGCAATCTCGGCACCATGGACCTCGTGGTGTTCCCCGAATATTCGCTGCACGGCCTGTCGATGGACACCAATCCCGAGATCATGTGCCGGCTCGACGGCCCCGAGGTCGCAGCCTTCAAGCAGGCCTGCATCGACAACGCGATCTGGGGCTGCTTCTCCATCATGGAATACAACCCCGACGGCAATCCCTACAATTCCGGCCTGATCATCGACGACCATGGCGAGGTCAAGCTGTACTACCGCAAGCTGCATCCGTGGATTCCGGTCGAGCCGTGGGAGCCCGGAGACATCGGCGTCCCCGTGATCGAGGGGCCGCGCGGCGCCAGGATCGCGCTGATCATCTGCCATGACGGCATGTTCCCGGAGATGGCGCGGGAATGCGCCTACAAGGGCGCCGAGATCATGATCCGCACGGCCGGCTACACCGCACCGATCCGCGACAGCTGGCGCTTCACCAACCAGGCCAACGCCTTCCAGAACCTGATGGTCACCGCCAACGTCTGCATGTGCGGCTCCGATGGCTCGTTCGATTCCATGGGCGAGGGCATGATCGTCAATTTCGACGGCAGCATTCTCGCCCATGGCACCACCGGACGGGTCGACGAGATCATCACCGCCGAGGTGCGTCCCGACCTGGTGCGCGAGGCGCGCATCAACTGGGGCGTCGAGAACAACATCTATCAGCTCTGGCATCGCGGCTATGTCGCGGTGAAGGGCGGCGCGATGGATTGCCCTTACACCTTCATGCAAGACATGGTGGCAGGCACCTACCGGCTGCCCTGGGAGGATCGGGTCAAGATCACCGACGGCACGTCCTGCGGCTTTCCGGCGCCGACACGCTCGTTCGGCAAGCTCGGCAATGCGGCCGAGTGAGCGGTGTCAACACCGACCAGCCACCAGCCAATGAACGCGTTCTCTGAGTCGGTGCCGGCACGAAAGATACCGGCCTGTCGCTCACCCGACTGACGTTTCAGATCACTCACGCCACCGATTCGGATACCAACACCGAGCGGGATTACATCATGGCCGAACTGATCAGGACTCGGTCGATCGAGACCGTGGAACTTCACAATGCCGGTCAAAAGCTGCCCGAGCGCGTCAATCATTACGTGACGGATGGGGAAATTGTGTTGGCGAGCCTGTTGGTCTCGACGCGTGACGCCGGCGCGTGATTTGTTTTGGATCGCAAACAGGTCGGCGGCGGGCACCAAAAGGTCGTGTCCGACTACGGTTTCAATGCGGGTACATCAGCGGTAGATTCAGCCGTGCCTGCTTACTCGGGGACAGCAGCAGGCCGGACGCAAAGCCCAGCAGGGAGCTTTGCGGATCTGCGTCATGCGAAACGCTTTGGTCGGCTGATCCGGAGACGGCAGGAAGGACCTGTCTAATGGGCATGGTGATCCCCGGCTTTTGATGGGGCCGGGTTCGCCCCTGGCCGCATCAGGAAAGCGGCGCCGAGCAGGACGGCGGTCGCGACGACAATGACGGTAAGAAAGGCCTGGTCGAAGGCCCGATGAGCGAGGGAGACGACGACAGTTGCGGCTTCGGTCGGCAGGCGCTCGGCAACGATCAGCGCCTCGTCAATGCTGTCGCGAACTGCGGCCGGGACCGTCGATCCGTTGGGCAGGACCATGAATGCGGTATAAACGCCGGACAGTATGCTTCCGAAAACGCTGATCCCGACTGTGCCGCCGAGCTCGAACGAGACTTCCTCGATCGAAGCGGCCATGCCTTCACGCCCCTCCGGCGCCTGATTCATGACGGCGTTGGAAGCGGCGGCCATCGATGCACCCAGGCCGAAGCCGTTGATCGCGAGGCAGGTCAATTGCAGCACGAGGCTCGCGTTGTAGCAGAGGAAATAGCCCGCTGCGCTCAAGCCGGCGAGCAACAGCGCACTCCTCATCGTGTTGGCGGCTCCAACGCGACGGAGCGTCAGGCTGGCCAGCGGCCCGCCGACGAACGCCGCCAGCGGTGCCGGCAAGATGTAGAGGGCAGCCTGCAACGGCGAATAGCCGAGTACAAGCTGCAAGCGCTGACTCAGCGCCAGCTCGGTGCCGGCAATGGCAAGCGACGCGACGATCGCGGTAATCACGCTGAGTGTGAATTCACGGTTGCGGAACAGCGTAAAGTCGATCAAGGGATTCTTGAGGCCGAGTTGCCGGCGGACAAAGACGATCAGGATGATGGCCGTCGCGACTGCCGCGGCCGCCATTACGGCGTAAGGAGGACGGGGGCTACCGAGCTCCTCGACGACATAGGCGAAGCCGATCAGCCCGGCCATGACCTGGATCGAACCCACCAGGTCCCAGTCGCGGTCGGCGCGATCGCCCGGCGCAGGAAGGAGCACCAGGGCGGCGAGGAGAGAGACGGCAACCAGGGGAACGTTGATCAGAAAGACGGATCCCCACCAGAAGTATTCTAGGAGAACACCGCCGACGAGGGGACCGACAGCCGCGCCGCTCGACGCGACGGCTCCCCAGATGCCGATAGCGAGCGCCCGTTCGTGTTCGTCGGAGAAGGTGACGCGGATGATCGACAGGGTCGCCGGCATCATCAGCGCGGCACCCACGGCGAGCAAAACCCGCCCGCCAATCAGGACCGCCGGGGTCGGCGAATAGGCGGCCACGACGGACGCGACGCCAAACACCACGAGGCCCGCAACGAACGTCCGCTTGTGACCGAGGCGATCGCCAAGCGTGCCGAAGCCGGGAAGCAGGCCGGCAACGACAAGCCCGTAGGCCATCACGATCCACAGCTTCTCCGACGGCGATGCCGCAAGCTCATAGGTGAGGCTGGGCAGCGCGGTGTACAGCACCGTCATGTCGATGACGATCAGCGCAAGCGCGCTGGAGACCGTCAGGAGAATGAGCCAGCGATTGCGTTTCGACATTGGCGCGCCTGTCGGCTCCGGCACCTTCACGGCTCCCGCTCAGATTCCACTGCGGTGCGTGATCCGACCGTTCATCATCGTCAGCTGGATGTTGACCTTGCCGATCTCGTAGGGCCCGACATCGAACAGGTTCTTCTCGAGCACGATCAGATCGGCCAGCTTGCCGACCTTGATGGAGCCGATCTTGTCCTCCATGCGAAGCTGGTAGGCGCCGTTAAGGGTATAGCCCCGAATGAGTTCCGGAAGGCTCAGGCGTTCGGTCGCAGGCGGATGGACGAGGCCGTCGGACTTTCCGGGCTCCTGACGGGTATGGCCCGCCTGCACGGCCTCGAGCGGCTTGAAGACGACCTTGGAACCGGTGGCCAAGGCATCCATTCCGAAAGCTACCGTGACACCTTCGTTGATGAAGGTCTTGAAGGTGTACATGCGGCTCCAGCGCTCTTCGCCGTAAATCTCACGGATGCGGCGCTGGCTGGCATCCGGCACGCCCCACTGGATCTGCGTATTGGCGATCACGCCGAGCTTTCGGAAGCGGGCTATGTCCGCCGGAGCGGTGAGGAAGGCGTGGCAGATGGTATGACGGCGGTTGCCGGGGCCGTTCTTGCCGAAGGCGGCTTCGTATCCATCGAGGCTCATTCGGACCGCGGCATCCCCCACTGCATGAAGGTGCGTATCGATTCCTTCCGCATGCGCCTGGCGCAGGATTCGATTGAGTACGGGGGACGGCAACAACGCTTCGCCTCGCAGTTCCGGACTTCCGGCGTAGGGTTCCAGCAGATAGGCGGTGCGGCTCAGCTCCGTGCCGTCGACGATCAGCTTCAGCACCTCCGCTTTGACCAGCGAAGTGCGATAGCGCTTGCGGTAGGCCCGAATGATCGGCAGCGGATCGACATTGGGATCGTTGTGATAGAGACTGCCGATCACGCGCTGCAACAGCTTGCCGCGTCTTTCGAGGTCGACCAGCATGTCGAAGCCGTGATGCTGCTCCGTCGGCCATGCGCTGAAGCCGGCATCGAAGAATGTGGTGATGCCGGCGGCGGCGAGCTTGGGCTGCCATTCCTCGATCGCGGCGGCGGTTGACTTTAGGCCGAACGGCTCGATGCCGTCTTTCTCCAGCGCCTTCAGCACCGCGAACAAGGCGGGGATTTCCGAGATGAAGCCGGTCGGCTCGCCACCCGGATCCTTCTCGTACCACGAGGAGCCCGGCACGACGTCGCGCGGCGTCTCCTTGGTGATACCGGCCATTTCCAGCAGCTTGGAATTGACCCAGTAGCTGTGCAAATCGCAGCTTACGAGCAGTACCGGCCGATCGGGGAAGATCGCGTCCAGCGGTTCCTTGCGGGGACCTGAAGCAGGGAAGGCGCCCGCGATCCATCCGAAGCCGAGAATGAACTTTTCGTCGGAACGCGTTTTGGCGTAGTCGCGAAGGATGGCGTAGATGCGCTCGGGATCTTCCTCGTTGACCCACGCGCCGCGCGCGAACGCGAGCGTGCAAAGATGCCAATGGGCCTCGACGAAGCCGGGCATCAGCATGCGTCCCTCGAGATCGATGACCTCCGCCCCGCGTCCGGCAAACTTCATCGCCCCGGCATCGTCGCCGACATAGACGATCTCTTCTCCCTTCACCACGACGGCCTGCGCCCAGGGCTTGGAGTCCTCCACCGTGTAGACGCGTCCGCCGCGAAAGACGGTCGTGCGGTTGGGGACGGCCCGCGCCGGAGGAGAGGAGGCGACTGCGATGGCCGCGGCCGCAGCGGTCGTCGCGACCATCTGCCGACGCGTCAGTCCGCCGTCGCCGGACTTCGATCCCGCAAAGAGCGAACCGATGGTTGAGCCGCATGCAATGCACACTGTTTCGCCTCCAAGATGGCGTTGATCGCCCAAGCAGAACTACTTCGGGAAGAGGAAAGCGAGGCTGGCCCGGAACTGCCAGTGTGATGCCAGGTCCGGCTTCAGCAAATTGTAATAGACGCCGATCTCCGCATTGATGGGCTGCTCCTGGACCATGAAGAGCTTGCCGACGCCAACGCCGACGGGAACGACCCACCGATCGTTCCCCTTGGCAAGCCAGTTCGCCGTGATGATGGGACTCGAGCTGATGTAGGACCCGTCGGAGAAGTTATAGGTGACGAAGTATTGCAGCATCATCTGGTTCACCGGCGCGCGGTCGCTCGGACCTGCAAACGACCAGATGTTGTTGGCGAGCACGCCGAGGACCCACGGGCCGGGCATGGTCAGCGCGACGATCGTCGGACCTGCGCTCCATTTGCCCGAACCGAGGGTTGGGTCCGTCGCAGACGGATAGGAAAAGGTCGGCCCGACACCCCATATCAAGCTGCCTGAATGCGACGGGGTGAGTGCGAAGATCTGGTTGATGTCGCCAACCCCGCCGATCCGCCCTTGCTCGGGGGAAAAGCGAACCTGGGCGATGCCGGGAATGGTCGTTCGGGTCACCAGATTCCAGTCGGCATTGAGCTGAAAAGGTATGACGGGTTCGATTTTAAAAACGTCAGCCGTCTGTCGGTACGGACCTGTATTGGGTGCGGCGATATTCTCCAGGCCGACGCTGATCGTATCCGCGATCGGATTCTGCGCTGCCTTGGCCAGATCCTCGATGGAAGGGGTTTTGGCCTGCTGGGCCGAAGCGCCCGTAGCGGGACATAGCGCTGACATGAGCGAGAGCAGAACCAAGGGTCGATAAAGTCTCGGCGTCATTGCCAACCTCACTCTCGTGGTGCCGCTATTGCGGCCTTCGTCTCGTATGTCCATCATGCGGCGGCCAAAGTCCCCGAGCCTGCTGACATCGAGCGAACCAGCGGCTATTTGTGCGTGACTTGGTTGTGCCTCACCCGGCCGTTCATGACGGTCATCACCACCTTGGTGTTGTGGATCTGATGCGGGGCGACGTCGAACAGGTTCTTCTCCAGCACGACCAGATCGGCAAGTTTGCCGACTTCGATCGAGCCGATCTCGCGCTCCAGGCCGAGCTGCCAGGCCGGCCCCATCGTGGCTGCCTTCAGGGCGGCCTCGAGTGGGATGGCCTCGTTGGCCGGCGGCAGTTGGGGGCCATGCGGCTTGCCGAGTTCTCGTCGGGTGGTCGCGATCTCGATCGCGTCGAGCGGCTTGTAGGTGCTGTAGGAGTTCGCGGCGGGCCAGTCGGCGCCGAACGACAACACGCCGCCATGGCGGAGGATCGAGCCTATTCGATACACGTTGTCGGCTCGGCCGGCCCCGAGACGCGCCCGCGTGATGATCTGCCAGGGTTGATCGGCAACGGCCCACTGCGCGGAAAACTGCGCGATGACGCCGAGCTTGGCGAAGCGCGGTTCGTCCTCCGGATCGACCAGGGTGAGGTGGGCGATGGCGTGCCGGCGCTCGCGCGGCGGGTTGGCCTTGATCGCGGCCTCGATCGCGTCGAGCGTCAGGCGGGTCGCCCGGTCGCCGATGCAATGGACATGAATGTTGATGCCATCGCGGTCGGCGCGGCGGACGATATCTGCAAACTTGTCGGGCGGTAACAGCGGTTCGCCGCTGGTCTCGGGCGCGTCGGCATAGGGCGCGAGGAACACACCAGTGTGTGCGTTGTCGCCGCCGTCCATGTTCAGCTTCAGCACCGAAGCACGGACCAGCTCGGATTGGAACTCCCGTCGCAGCGCCTTGATCACCGGCAGCGGATCGACATCCGGCCGGTTGTGGTAGTAGGAGCCGATCAGTCGGAACGGCAGCTTTCCTTCCCGCTCCAACCGCGAATAGAGCGCGAAGCCCTCCTGGTCCGGCATGACCTGGATTCCGGCATCGAACACGGTGGTGATCCCTGCGGCGGCGGCCTTGGGAAGCCACCCCGCAAGCCCTCCGGCGACGTAATCCAGACTGAAGGGTTCGATGGCGTTGTTGACCATCAGCATGACCGGTGGCTCGACGAGGAAGCCGGTCGGCTCGCCCGTCGCCGGATCGCGCTGGAAGTAGCTGAAGCCGGGTATCGGATCCTTCGTGTCCTTCGCGACCCCGGCGAGCGCCAGAGCCTGCGAATTGACCCAGGCGCCGTGCCCATCAATGCCAACCAGGATAACCGGAACGTCTGGCCAGATCGCGTCGAGATCCTCCTTGCGCGGGCCGGTCGCAGGAAAGGCGTTATATCGCCAGCCGAAGCCACGGACGATGTTCACCGTCCCGATCTTGTCGCGATAACCATTGAGCGCATCGAGGATCTCTTTGCGGGTGTCGAATTGCAGATCGACACCTCGCGTCAGGGCAGCTCCGACCATCGGATGGGTATGGCCTTCGACAAAGCCGGGAAGCAGCATCTTGCCGGCAAGGTTCACGACGCGCGTCCGCCGCCCCACGAACGACCGAACGCCCGCTTCGTCGCCAACGAAGACGATGCGCTCGCCCTTGACTGCGACAGCACTGGCCCAGGGCTTGTCGCTATTGATCGTATAGACAGGGCCGTTGCGGAAAACGATGTCGGCGCTCGGATCGGATGCGGCGACCGCTTCGGCCATGAAAACGGGGGTAGAAGACGCCGCTGCGGCCGTGGCCGCGAACGCCGCGCCGCGTCGGAGCGCCTGGCGTCGCGTCAGGCCGCCTGCTATCTCTTTTGCGGGACTTACAAACAGATCCCGGTAATTAGCCCAATGACATCCAAGACACATGGTGTCAGCTCCACCCTTCGCGGGCGGCACTCGCGCCTGCCCGCGCGTTGATCCACGCTCGTCAAAAAAAGATGCGTCCGACCGTTTCCAACCAGACCGGCTATTCGTGCCGCACTTGACCGTTCATGACGGTCATCACCACCCTGGTCTTGTGAATCTCGTGCGGGACGACTTCGAACAGGTTCTTCTCCAGCACGATCAGATCGGCGAGCTTTCCGACTTCGATCGAGCCGATCTTCTGGTCCAGCCCTATCTGATAGGCCGGCCCCATCGTCGCGGCCCGCAACGCCTCTTCCAGACTGATCCGTTCGTCGAGCGGCGGCAGCGGCGGCTGATCCGGCTTGTTGAGCTCCCGCCGCGTGGTCGCGATCTCGATCGCTTCCAGCGGCCGATAGGTGCTGTAGTAGCCGGCGGCCGGCCAGTCGGTGCCGAGCGAGATGTTGCCGCCATGGCGCAGGATCGAGCCGGTGCGATAGACCTGCTCGGCACGTGACCCGAGGCGCGGCCGCATGACGCCATGCCAGTAGGCATCCCCGACCGACCATTGGGTGGAGAATTGCGCGGTGACGCCGAGGGCGGCGAAGCGCGGCAAATCCTCTGGTGCAAGAATGACCACGTGAGCGAGCGTGTGCCGGCGATCGCGCGGCGGATTGACCTTGATCGCGGCTTCGAAGGCGTCGAGGCACAGCCGGTTGGCGCGATCGCCGTAGGAATGGATGTGGATGTTGAGGCCGTCTTTGTCGGCGCGGCGAATGATGTCCTTGAGCATGTCAGGCGGCAACAACGTATCGCCGCTGGTACTCGGATCGTCAGTATAGGGGGCCAGCAACGCCGCGGTCCGTTGGGCCTCGCCTCCGTCGATGTTCAGCTTGAGGACGGATGCCTGCACCAGTTCGGAATGGAATCGCCGCTGCAGTGCCTTGATGATTGGTATGGGGTCGATGGCCGGGTTGTTGTGGTATGTCGATCCGACCACCCGGAACGGCAGTTTCCCTGTCCGCTCCAGGTCCTGGTAAAGCTGAAAGCCGGCTTCATCCGGCAGCAGCAGCAGTCCGGCATCAAACAGACTGGTGATGCCGGCCGCCGATGCCTTCGGCAGCCACTCTTCGAACGACTCGACGATGTAGCTGGTCGTGAACGGCGCGGCAGCGTTGAGGACCTTGAACATGGCAGGAGGTTCGACGAGATAGCCGGTCGGCTCTCCGGAGGCCGGGTCGCGCTGGAAATAGCTGAAGCCCGGCAGCGGATCCTTCGTCGCCTTCGTCACCTTGGCGATGTCCAGCGCCTTCGAATTCACCCAGGCCGAGTGGCCGTCGATTGCGGCAAGAATGACCGGCGTATCCGGCCAGATCTGATCCAGATCCTCCTTGCGCGGGCCGGTTGCCGGGAATGCGTTGTAGCGCCAGCCGAAGCCGCGGACGACATCGACCTTACCCACCCTGGCGCGATGAGCCTTCAAGGCCTCAAGCGTTTCGTCGCGTGAATCAAACTGAAGATCGACGCCTCGGGTGATGGCCGCGCCAGCGACCGGGTGAATATGTCCCTCCACAAACCCGGGCAGCAGCATCTTGCCGGCAAGGTCCACGACGCGAGTTTTGGGCCCGATGAAGGACCGCACGCCGGCATCGTCGCCGACATAGACAATATGCTTGTGCTTGACGGCGACCGCCCGCGCCCATTCTCTGCCGCCGTTCACGGTGTAGACGGGGCCGTTGTGGAAAACGATGTCGGCCTTTGCGCCGGGTCGCGCGTCGGCCGGCGTCGGAACGGCGAGCGGCGCAACGCTGGCGGCAGCAAGGATCGCGCTCGCTTGCAACAGCCGACGCCGCGATGGATTTTCACCGGGCACCTTCTGGTCGAGGTTGAAGAGGCTGGGGAACCCCATCCAGTTGCAGGCGATGCACACTGCTGTTCCTCCAACCGATGGGCCAACCTAATCTTTGCCGATTCAAAACACACCCGACACGCGGACCCCCGAAACGTCGGACTCCGCAATTGCAAAATATTCTGAATAATCGAAATCGCGTTGAACTTGGTTTGCCCTGCGTAGTGAAGACATTACCGGGACAGTTGGCCGTTCACTTTGCGGCAAATCAATCTCAGGCTGCATCACACGGTCTATCTGTGAGTCGCACCAGCCGATGCGCAAAGCCTGCGTAGGGTCGCGCATGCGGAGTCAACCCGCTCTTGACGGGGATGAAACATGTTTACGTTTGCTCACGCGGCGACTTGGCTTGCAGTCGGTCTGATCGGCGGCAGCCTTGCCGGGATGCTGGTAAAGGGCCGCAAAGCGGGATTTGGCTTGCTCGCCAATATCGGGCTGGGGTGTACCGGCGCTGTGATCGGCGGCGCCTTGTTCGCCTTGTTCGGGTTTTTCCCAAGCCTCGAGAGCATCGTCATATCGCTGCGGGATGTGGTGGCTGCGTTCGTCGGCTCGCTCGTCGTGCTGGCGGCCATCTGGCTGTGGAGCGCGCGCGGCGCTTCGTGAAGCGTGCCGCTTCGGTGGCGTCTGCTGCCCCGGCTGCGGCATCGATATCAGGAGCATTCCTGGGCGAATGTCCGGCAGAAGGAGAGAGAATCCATGATCGCCAAGTTCTCCGTATTGAGACGAGCAATGCTTGCAGGAATGCTCGCCACGCCGGTGGCGTTGCTGGCGAAGACCAAAATGGCTTCGGCTTGCTCACTGGCCTTCGTCAACGATCGCGGCATCGCCCAGATCGTCGTCCGGTCGATGGATCTGCCGGTCGCGCTGCCGGAGCGTCCCACCCTCGTTGTCTTCCCGCGCAACATGGCCCGCGATTCGCAGACGAGCGTCCTGCCGGGTATCCACGCCAAAATCGAAGGTGTCGGATCGAAGACGATGCGCTGGACATCCAGGTTCGGCTGTGCGGCGATGGTGTCGTTCGAAGGCACCGCAACCGACGGGCTCAACGAAAAGGGACTGGCGGCTCATTTGCTCGTGCTGGACGCCAGCGAACTCGAAGCACCGGATGAGCGGCCGATTCTGCCCGATACCCACTGGGCGCAATATGTGCTCGACAACTATGCTACGGTAAAGGAAGTCGTCGATGCTCATGAGGCAGGCAAGTTCCGCATCGCCGCGGCATGGTCGACCGATCTTGGCCTCACCAAGCACCTCAGCACGCATCTCGCCGTACAGGATCCGTCGGGTGATTCGGCGATCATCGAATTCGTCAAGGGCAAGCTCGTGATCCACCACGGGCCTGAATACCGCATTATGACCAACGATCCTCCCTATGACGAGATGATGGCGCTGACAAAGGAGTATGCCCCATTCGGCGGCACCAAACCGTTGCCCGGTGATGTCGGCGCAGTCGATCGGTTCGTCCGCCTCGCCGAATACTCGCGCTATCTCCCGGAGCCGAAGAACTATGTGCAAGCCGTCGCCGGGGCGCTCTCGCTATTGCGGACGGCGCAGGTGGCGTTCCGCGATCCCGCCCGCGTCAACAGCAACCCGCAATTCTGGGATGCCGTCCAGACCAACTGGGTCACTGCGTGCGACCTCACCAATCGCATTTACTACGTCAACGGCGCGGCGGTGCCGAGCCTGCTCTGGCTCGATTTGAAGAAAGTCAATCTTGCGAAGGGCGGCCCGCTGTTGTTCCTCAACCCGCACGATCCAAAGGTCGGCGGAGACGCCCGGGCGTACCTGAAGCGGTGGGCCAGGCGCTGATCGATTGGCAAGTCTATCGCAATGGGGCGGTTAACGGCCGAGAATGAATCAGGTGCAGGCATGAGATGGATCTATCTGGTGGTCGCCGTTTGTGGCGAAGTGGTTGGAACGACGGCGCTGAAATCGTCCGAAGGCTTCAGCAAGCTCGTGCCGTCGCTCGTTGTCCTCGTCGGCTATGGCGTGGCGTTCTATTTCCTGTCGCTGACACTCGACAAGATTCCGGTCGGGATCTCCTACGCCCTCTGGTCGGGCATCGGAATCGTCCTGATTTCGATCATCGCCTGGTTATATCTTGGCCAGCGACTCGATGCGGCCGCCATGATGGGGATCGGCCTCATCATCGCCGGCGTGGCCGTCATCAATCTGTTCTCGAAATCGGCGGCGCACTGACGTTACCGCCTCGGAGAATGCAGGTAGAGAGCGGAGAGGTCCATCAGCAAAGCACAGCCAGGCCCGCGGCGCCTGGTCCCGTCGACAGCGCTGCTGCTTGAGACTCAATCAGGACACAGCCCGCTCACCCAGCGAAGCTGAGGCTATTGCGATGCGCCGAGCGATCGCAGGCACTCAGCCATCTGTGCCTGCGCCTTTCCGCCGCCATGAAGTGCCCAACCGAGGGGTGTGCTCCCCCAAATAGTGTCCGGGATATCCAGCCGCGCGCCGCACGCGACCAGGAGCCGCACCACCGTCTCGTGACCGCCCAAGACGGCTTGATGCAAGGGCGTCGTGTGCGGATGGTTGCTTTCGGGGTTGTAGCGGTTCGGATCCTCGCCGGCATCAAGCAACAAATGGACAATCTCCGCATGTCCCTGCTGCGCGGCCAAAGAGAGCGCGCGATGGCGCGCGACAGCGTCGGCGGACGGGAGCAGACGGATGGCATCGTCCACCCTGCCCAGCCCGGCAGCGCTGGGCAGATCGATGCGCGCCCCGTGCTTAGCGAGGGCCTTGGCAGCGTCGATCATCCCGAAGGTCAAGGCGGTAAACAGCGGACCTCCCCATTTCCTTGTGCCGCGCCCTTCGATGGCGGCGCCGAAATCCAGCAACAACTCAACGAGCGGCACCTGGAGTCCCGCCTTCGCCGGGTGGCTGCTCGATACGAGCATGCTCATGGTGGTGCACTCGCCGCCATACATGTCGGCAAGGGCGTCGGGCTCGGCGTTGGCCTGGAGAAGCGCGCGGGCAACCTCGACGGCATTGGGCGGCGTCTTCTGGCGATAGGCTTCGACGCCGTTCGCAGCGACGTAATGCAGCAGCGTGGCCCGGTGGACTGGCGGATCGAAACAGCAGACGCGAGTCGAGCGGGCGTTGACAAGACGGGGAGCGTGGCGGACCGCGTCTTGCAGCGCGGCAAGGTCGCCATTGACCACGGCCTCTACTGCGGATTCGAATTTGGAAACCGCACCTTCCTGCGAGATCGCCTCGACCCAAGCCGCGAGTGACGACCAGTCAAGGAAGTCGTAGTAGCGGGCGATCGCAAGGCGGGCATCGTCGCGTGTGAGAGCTGCATCCGCGATTTCACAGTCGGGAATGGTCTTCGGTAGCCACTTGATCTTCTCGTCGAGGAAGCGGGGGTGCTTGCGGTGAAAGAGATCGATGGCCGCGGGAGCGGCGGCACGGTGGCTGCCGAGCAACTCTCCCGCTTGCTGCTCGAAGGCGGAAAGGGGCGATCGGAACGGAAGGGCCTTCAAGTCCATGTCGGGAACGCTCTCATGGCCGGCCAGCAAAACAACTTGTGGGCTCAGACAAGGCCAATTGGCGTGGATCAATTCATCAATCTACGATGCGACGAGGATTTGGCGATATTCGGGCGATCTCCGGCGGCGAAATCGCGCTGCAACGTACAAAGTCGCAAATGGCGCGCCACTCAGAACAAAACTACGAACTCTTATGTGGTTGAGATTGCTTTATGAATTCCATTGTCTACCAGCTATACCGCGCGACGCCCTTTCCGGCATAGGACCTAGTGACGTTGGAGAACTCGCCTTCGAACGTCGCCGCTAGCGACCAGCCGCTCAGCCATTTCATTTCGGCGGATGCTGTGGTGAGTGCGGAGTCACTCGCTTGTCGCGCGCCGTTCACGACAAAGCTTGCGCCGGGCAGTGCGTGGAAGGTGGCGCCGATCGTGCGGTCCGGATTGAAGTCGTGTGCCCAGGCGGCCCGACCGCGCAAGGTAAGGATGGCGTCGGCCAGCGCGTAGGATTTGTCGCTGCGCAGCCCGATTTCGCTGCGCGTGTCGGTGACGCTGCTGGCCGCATAGGCCAATGCAAAGGTTCCTGCACCCGACACGACGCTTTCGGCGTAAGCGGGCAATTGGAATGTCGTGAACTGGCCCGCGGCATAGGGCGTGAGGCCAACGCCGCCAATCCGTGGCACGACGTAGCGGTTGCCGCCTTCAATGCGTCCCGAATACGCATTGGCATTGAAGTGTGCGCGGAGTTGGTCGATGCCGGCGATGGTCACGGTGCGATCCGTGGTGATGTCCTGCCAGCCATAGGCCGCGGCCACGGTGATGTAGGCGTTATTCACGGTGTGCCGCACGAAGGTACCGGCCTGGAATAGGTCGGAGCGCCCGCTTCCCAATCCATTCGCGATGGAGAAATTGGTCGCGCCGCCGGCCAGCGCGAAACCGACGACGGTTTGTGGCGACAGCCAGTAGTCGGCGCCAACGGCAACGCCGCCGAGCCGGCTGGTCGACGTATTCGAACCCAGCGTCGCACTGCCATCGGTGGTCTGGTCGCCGCCAAAACCCGCGGCCCATACATTCCAGCGCGCGTCGAAGGCACGCGGCGGCGCCTTGGCGAACATCGCATAGGCGTCGCGCGCGGCCGCGCTGCGCGTGCGGCTTGCCACATAGGAATTTGCCGCTTCGCTTTCCTCGACAAATGCCGGCAGCGCGGATGCGCCGGTCCCGCGGCCGGCGCCGAAGGGGTCGGTGAGCAGGCCCATGAACTGGGTCATGGCCTGGAACGTGGTCTGCTGCGAACCCGTCGCGGTCTCGCCGGACGCCTGGGTCAGGCCGTTGGCCGTGAGTGCGCTGTAGACCAGCGGAATGCCGCCATTGCTGTTGAAGTAGTTGATTATGGCATTGCCGACGTTCTGCTGGTTGCCGCTGAGGCCGCTGCCGGGCGGCGGAACGAAGTTCAGCACCAGATTGAGGTAGGCCTTGGTGGCATCGTAGCTCAGCGTGCTATGGAAATTCGACGGCAGATTGGTATCGACCAGCGACCCGAACGTCCCGCTGACGCCGGCGGCGGTCAGGATGGTGTACTGCTTCGCGACGTAGCTGCCATTGGCATAGATCACCTTGACTGTCGATCCGCCCAGCGTCGCCCCGCCTGTCACATTGGCGGAGCTCGATATCGTCGGATTGATCTGCACCATGTAGAAGGCGCCGGACTGCAGCGCGAGGCTGCCGGTCACCGTCATCGACGAGCCCGCGGTGCCGCTGCCCGGCGCAAAGACGCCACCGGCGAGCACCTTCAGCGCGCCGACCGTTCCCTGCCCGGACAGCGTTGCGCCGCCGTTCACGCTCGTCAGGCTTGACGCGGCGATCGAGCCATCGACGATAAGCGTCCCGGATTGCACATTCGTCGCTCCGGTGTATGTGCTTGCGCCCGTGAGGGTCAGCGTTCCGGCGCCGATCTGCGACAGCAACCCCGATCCTCCGATCGTGCCGCCAAAGCCGGTGACGTCGCTGCGATCGAACAACAGTGTGCCGTTGTTGGTGACGTCGCCGACAATCGCGCCGGTCGTTCCGCCGTTGCCGATTTGCAGTGTGCCCGCCGAGATTGTCGTTCGGCCGGTGTAGGTGTTGGCGCCCGTCAGCGTCAGCGTCGCGCTTCCGAGCTTGGTCAGGCCGCCGGTGCCGATGATCGCCGAGCCGATGGTCGTCGCAAAGGATTGCGTGTCGATCGTCCCGCCGCCGGTGTTGAGCGTCATGCCGCGCGTTGCCGCCAGGTTGAAGCTTGCGCCGAATTGCAAGGTTCCGCCGCCGAAGGTCAGGCCGCTCGAGGCCGCGCCGAGACTGGCGTCAGAGGAGGCCGACAGAACGCCTTGCGTCAGGATCCAAGGCGTCGCCGAGCTTGTCGTTCCGGTCAGTGTCCAAGTGCTCGTGCCCACCTTCACGAAGCTGGTGAAGCCGGTGTAGAGCGCGCCGATGTTCGAAACGTTGAAACTCGCATTGCTCGAGCCGCCGAGTTGCAGTGCGTCGGAGCCGGTGCCGACGACATTACCGAGGAACGAATAGCCCGACTGCAACTGCAACGTATTGCTGCCGCCGGTGAAACTGATCGCATTGGCGCGCGCCGCGCCGTCGCCGGACAGGCCGCCGTTGATCGTGCCGCCGGTGACGACGGTGAGGCCGGACCCGACAATGCCGGCGCCGCCCGCGCCGACAGCGCCGTCCGGTGCGGCATCGCCAAGTCCTCCCGCTCCGCCGACTCCGCCGGTAATCGTACCGGAATTGGTGATGAGGCTGCTGGACGCGGAAATGCCTGCGCCGCCGACGCCGCCGTTCGCGCCTGCCCCCATGGTGCGGCCTGGGTCAATGTCGATCACGCCGACCCCGCCGTCGCCGCCGCTCCCGCCGGCGATGGTGCCGGCGTTGGTGATCGTTCCGCTCGTCAGCGCCACCCCGACGCCGCCGGCGGCACCATTATTCGAGATCCCCCCGATGAACGTGCCGCCGCCGGCTCCGCCCGTGCCGCCACGAACGGAGCCACCGATCGATACGTCGAGGCTGCTTCCGGTCGCCGAAAAATAGGCACCCGCGCCGCCCGTACCGCCTGCGCCGCCCAAACCACCTGCGCCAGTGCCCAGCCCGACGGGAGGAAGCCCGCCGGCGCCGCCAGCTCCGCCCGTTCCGC
>JBARNF010001210.1:0-2039 GCA_049802835.1 Bradyrhizobium sp. | reverse complement strand
GCGGGCGACTCGGTGTCAGTCTGGTCGTCGTCCGGCTTGTTCTTCTTGAATTTCTTTAAAATGGTGTTCTCGGGATCATCAGGCAAGAGCGACATCAGCCAATCCCCGGTTCCCTGCAGCACCACGCGGGACTTGGCCCCGGTGACCCAGTCCGGCCGCTGCTTGTCGGGCACCAGCCAGCTGAAGAACAGGAAGGCGACGACCACGATCAGGAGGCCGCGGCCCAGTCCGAACAGGAATCCGAGGGTGCGGTCGAGCGCGCCGATCCGCGAATCGAGGATCATGTCGGAAATTCGGACCGTGATCACCGAGACGATAAGCAGGGTGCCCACGAAAGTACCGGCGACCACGACGACGCTCGCGACGGTGTCGTTGTTGAAATAGGTCTTGGCGGTCGGCAGCAGCTTGGAGAATGAATAAAGCGTTACCAGGGCCGCCGCGCCCCAGGCTGCAATCGACAGCACCTCGCGCATGAAGCCGCGGACCATCGCGAGCAGCCCCGAGACCAGCATGACGCCGAGCAGGATGAGATCGAGGATCGTTATCGGCATCGGCTGGTCGGGTCCGCTTCGCTGGTCCAAGGTTCTCTTCGAATCGACGGAGAGCACCGATCCTCCAGGTGGAGGAAATAGAGGTTCCCCGGCAAGTCCGGATGCGGCACGATCCCGTGCGCGGGCCCGGTTTGCGGCGTTGTATAGCGGCGAGTCACGCGAACGTCACGGTCCGCCTAGCCGTCCTGGCGGCGGAATCTCGCTGGTGTGGCATTTTTTTCGGCATGGCTGGGGCTGCGCCGGCCCTGGTCGCTGACATCGCCGTCTTCTCGGCTGCTGTTGTGGCGCGCGCGCGGCGTGCCACGGGCGGCGATGTCGGCCACCAGCGTCGTCAACCCGCCGACGGTATTGAGGGTCAGGCCGGCATCGCCGCCGGTCTCGCCGCGGGCCCGTTCCGGCAGCACCACGCGGGCGAAGCCGAGCTTGGCGGCCTCCTTCAGCCGCGCCGAGGTCTGCGCCACCGGCCGGACCGCGCCCGACAGCGAAATCTCGCCGAAATAGACCGCATCCGGCGGTAGCGGCGCGTTCACCAGCGACGACACCAAGGCGGCCGCCGCTGCCAGATCTGCGGCCGGCTCGTTGATGCGCAAGCCACCGGCAACGTTGAGATAGACATCATGGCCCGACAGCTTGACGCCGCAATGCGCTTCCAGCACCGCCAGCACCATCGACAGCCGGCTCGGATCCCAGCCGACCACGGCGCGGCGCGGCGTGCCCAATGAGGTCGGTGCGACCAGGGCCTGCATTTCCACCAATACGGGACGGGTGCCCTCGATGCCCGCGAACACCGCCGTGCCGGGGCTGCCGAGATCGCGCTCGGACAGGAAAAGCTCGGACGGGTTGGTGACCTCGCGTAAACCCAATCCGGTCATTTCGAACACGCCGATCTCGTCGGTCGGGCCGAAGCGGTTCTTGACCGCGCGCAGGATGCGGAACTGCTGCGAGCCTTCGCCCTCGAACGACAGCACGGCATCGACCATGTGCTCGACCACGCGGGGGCCCGCGATCTGGCCGTCCTTGGTGACATGGCCGACCAGGATGATGGCCGCGCCAGATCGCTTGGCGAACCTGATCAGCTTCTGCGCCGAGGCCCGCACCTGAGTCACCGTGCCCGGCGCCGATTCGACGGTGTCCGTCCACATCGTCTGGATCGAATCGATCACGATCAGCCGTGGCACCGTGCCTTCGGACAAGGTCGAGATGATGTCCTCGACGGAGGTCTCGGCCGCCAGCTGCACCGGCGCATCCGCAAGCCCGAGCCGCTCGGCGCGCAGCCGGACCTGAGCGACGGCTTCCTCGCCGGAAATGTAGACCGCGCGATGGCCGGCGCGCGCCATGATGGAGGTCGCCTGCGTCAGCAGGGTCGACTTGCCGATGCCGGGATCGCCGCCCACCAGCAGCACCGAGCCGCGGACGAAACCGCCGCCGGTGACGCGATCGAGCTCGGTCATCCCGGACGACAGGCGCGGCGCGTCGATGCTCTTGCCG
>JBARNF010001209.1:0-3586 GCA_049802835.1 Bradyrhizobium sp. | reverse complement strand
AAACGATGCCGATTGCAAATATGCGAGCTAACATCCGCTGATCGCCGTTCCGAAAATATCATCATTGAAGGGATTATTGTGGTAGAATTGAATTTCTGCAACATAAAGGTGCAAAATACCTTTTGCTGACATTGTGGAATGTACCGACGATGCCGCGCTTGATGATGCTCCAAAAGCCTTCAATCGTTTGGTATGCACTGCACCAACAACGTACATCCGCTGCGGATGGTCAATGGTGGCGTGCGGGTAAGTTTTGCCGAGTCCGTGGTAGCCGACCCATTGATCGGTGCGCAGCAAGCTAATCTTGTGCGACACGGCTTCGTTGACGAAAGCCTCCAGCGTCGAAGAGCGGACATTCGCGATGACGCGAGCGACGACGTTGCCCTCGCGGCGAACTGCACCAGCGATGATGGCCTTGCCCAATCCTGTCGGGCCGCGGATACCATCGCGCTTGTCGGCATGACGGTTTTTGGCGCGACCTCCGACGAAAGTTTTCATCAACTTCGACGATGCCGTCCAGCTTGGTTTCTGGTTCGATGAGAGCGGTGCGAATTTGTGAGCATCAGCCAAGCAGTTTTGACCGAACCGAAACCTATGTAACGACCAAGCTGACGCGCACTCATGCCCTTTTTGCTGGTGAGCATCAGATGCGTGATTTTGAACCAGTCGCGAGGCGGTTTATTGGTGTTTTCGAAGATAGTGCCGGTCAAGTGGGAGAAACGATAGCCGTTTACGGCGCATCGTTCGCATTGCCAGTGATGACCGGAAGCGAGAGCGTAGCATTTATCATTGCCGCAACGGGCAGATTACGCCGTTCGGCCAACGCCAGGCGACCAAATTGGCAATGCGTGCAGCGGCCGATTTGTTCAGCCATTTCAATCTGATTTGGCCTGTCCAGTCCTTCGGTAAAAAAGAAGCCGCTTGCACCGTCGGGCAAATCAGGTGTCAATTTCCGCCCGTCCCGCCTCATTGAAGAGGGGCGCCGCGCGAACGTCACGATGCGTTGGGGTGGGATGCGATGGCCGCGGTGTGGCGCAGCGTGCTTTGGCATGCCGACGTACGCCATGCTGCGGACGGTGAAGTCGCAGGGTCCTGGCCTCCCGATGCTGAGGTCCGCGCAACGCGCGCACAACGCGTGTTGTCGCCACGGTGGCAATCAAGCCGGTCACCGGGGAGACTGCGTATAAATCGTAAAGCCGTCGCGCAGGGAGGGCCGGGTCGTCCGGCTGACCTGTGGTTCTGCCGCGTGCTTTCTTGCTGCACGCGGACCGCAGGCCTCAGCCGAGGCCTGGCTCTCCCTGCGCCCTCTCCTCTAAGAGGGTGTCTCGATGAGCACAGCTCGGACGCGAAACGCGCCGCGAGAACGCGGTGGCATGTTCGCGGGGCGTCGCGCCGAACTCAGATGCGCAATTGAGCGCCGGAGATTTTCGATGTTGTCGTGCACGACATCAGCCCCGCGTCATTGCGAGCGAAGCGGCTTGTCCGCCATAGCCCGAAGGGCGACGGCGGAAGCAATCCAGAATGTGTCTGCGGAGGCGGCCTGGATTGCTTCGGCGCAAGGCGCCTCGCAATGACGGAGCAAGAGCCACCAGCGTGCGATGTACTTCTCCCGATCTGGCCGCGCCGCTATTTCGCAAACGACCGCGACGGTGCGACATGCAGCGCATAGGCATCGGCAGCCTCGTGGACCCGCGGATAGAGCTCGGTCACCAGCGGATCATGGCCGGGGATGAAGCGGTCCGGATGGCCCGCGAGCCGCTCGACGATCTCCCAGCCCAGCGCCATGTCGCCGACATTGTAGACGATCGGAAACGGGCTGCGGCGCTGCAGATTGGCGTAGTAATGCGCGGCATCCGAGGCGAGTACAACGGGCCCGCGCGCGGTCGCGACGCGCACCACCTGCAGCCCGTCGGAATGGCCGCCGACCCGGTGCACGGTGACGCCGGGCGCGACCTCGCCGTCGCCGCTGTGGAAGGTGACGCGCTCGCCATAGACGTGGCGCACCATGGTGGTGACGTGCTCGACCGAGAACGGATGGCGCAGCAGGCCGTTGCACATGCAGCGTCCGGTCGCATAGGCCATCTCGCGCTCCTGCAGATGGAAGCGCGCGTTGGGGAAGCGGTCGAGATTGCCGGCGTGGTCGTAATGCAGATGCGTGACGATGACGTCGCGGATGTCAGCGGCGTTGACGCCGAAAGCGGCCAGCGCATCGACCGGATTCCGCGTCAGCCTGCGGTTGCGGGCCTGCGCCTCCTCGGCGTTGAAGCCGGTGTCGACCAGGATGTCGCGCCCCTCGCAGCGGATCAGCCAGACGAAATAGTCGAGGTCCTGCGCGACCGCATCATGCGGGTCCGGCTGCAGGAAGTTCATGTGCGGCGTCCGCGACGGCATCGTCGCATAGCGCAGGGCGTAGATCTCCGCGGCATTCCCCATGACGGTCTTCTCGTGACGGTGTCGATGACGCCATCGAGCCATCGCTGCGCCGCAAGGTCAATTGCGGCGAAGCGAACCGGATCGCGGTCCGGCCCGACTCAGTGTGAGCCGGCTCACTGTGTTCTGCGTCGGTTCGTTGCCTTGTCGCATTCCACAAGTGGCGATCGAAGCAAGGCGGGCGAAACCCGCCGCACGTGGCGATTCTGCAGCCGTCGCAAGCGGTTGACGTGTCGTCACGGCGATTTGATAATGCCTGACGCGTGGGATAAGGTCGCCGCGGCGCAAGCTGGACGGCGCCTGATTGCTGGACCGCTGGACCGCCATCGTGATGACTGCTCGCCTGCTGTTGCTGCTCGGTTTGATGTTCTCCGTCGTGGTGTCGGTCGCGGTCTCGCGGCCCGCGCTGGCGGCCGGCGACCGCTTCGCCCTGGTGATCGGCAACGCCAAATATCCCGATGCCGAGGCACCGCTGAAGGAGCCGATCAACGACGCCCGCGATCTCAGCGACGAGCTGAAGCGCGACGGCTTCGGCGTCGAGACGCTCGAGAACGCCAATGGCGATACGACGCGCCGCGCGCTCGAGCGGCTCTATGGCAGGATCAAGCCCGGCTCGGTCGCGCTGGTGTTCTTCTCCGGCTTCGGCATCCAGTCCAGCCGCACCAGCTACATGATCCCGGTCGACGCGCAGATCTGGCAGGAGGCCGACGTGCGGCGCGACGGCATCAGCCTCGAGCAGGTGCTGCAGGAGATCAACAGCCGCGGCGCCGGAGTGAAGATCGCGCTGCTCGACGCCTCCAGGCGCAATCCCTATGAGCGGCGCTTCCGCACCGCATCGGCCGGGCTCGCACCGGTCATCGCGCCGAGCGGTACATTGGTGATGTATTCGGCCGCGCTGTCCTCGGTCGTGTCGGACACTGGCCGCGATCGCAGCCTGTTCGTGCAGGAGCTGTTGAAGGAGATCCGCGTTCCCGACCTGACCGCGGAGGAAACGCTGAACCGCACCCGCGTCGGCGTCACCCGGGCCTCGCGCAGCGAGCAGGTGCCGTGGATCTCGTCGTCGCTGGCCGAGGATTTCTCCTTCGTTCCGGGAGCAGGCGGCGCACGTCCGACCCCGCCGGCCGAGAGCAGCACGACGCCCGCCCCGGTTCCGACG
>JBARNF010001208.1:0-4751 GCA_049802835.1 Bradyrhizobium sp. | reverse complement strand
CCCCCCTCTGGCTCGTCGCGTCGGAGATCGCAGAGCCGGCGGCGGCCGCCAGATTCGGGGCAGCTGGCGCGCAGGTGATCCGGGTGCCGCCTCAGGCAGCTCCGTCGGCGCTGGAGCCGCCCGCGGTGCTGCGCGCGCTGGCGGAGCGCGGCATCAGCAGATTGATGATCGAGGGCGGCAGCCGCGTAGCATCGTCTTTCATGGCAAGCGGCCTGGTCGATGAAATCTGGCTCCTGCGCGGACCGGGCGAAATCGGAGCCGATGGGATCGCTGCGCTGGACGCATTGCCGTTGACCGCAATCACGCAGTCGCCCGCCTATCGCGTTCGTGCTAGCGAGACGCTCGATCACGATACCCTTACGATTTACGAGCGCGTGTAATGTTTACCGGCATCGTCACAGATCTCGGCGAGATCGTCAGTCTGACGCCGCGGACCGCAGGCAAGCTGCACCGCCTGCGCGTCGCCTGCAGCTATGACCAGGCCACGATCGCGGATGGCGCTTCGATCGCCAACAACGGCGTCTGCCTCACTGTTGTGCACACGGGCGTAGCCGATGGAAAAACCTGGTTCGAGGTCGATGCTGCGGCAGAGACACTGGCGCTGACCACCGCAAAGCACTGGCGGGTCGGCACGAAGCTGAATCTGGAGCGGGCGCTGAAGATCGGCGACGAGCTCGGCGGCCACATTGTCGCGGGCCATGTCGACGGCATCGCGACCATCGTGAGCCGGGACGACCTGCCGGACATGGCGCGTTTCGTGCTGAAGACGACGCGAGAGCTCGCGCGCTTCATCGCCACCAAGGGCTCGGTGACGCTGGATGGCGTCTCGCTCACCGTCAACACCGTGGACGAACTGACCTTCTCGGTGCTCATCATTCCGCATACGCTGTCGGTCACCACGCTGTCGTCCTGGCAGGTCGGCAGCGAGGTGAATATCGAGGTCGACCTGATGGCACGCTACGCCGCGCGCCTCACTGAAATGAAGTAACGTCCCCAGCAGGGGCCTTTCAGTCTTGGCTTTGCGGGCTGTCGCGCCTACAAGGCCAGCCCTCATGGCGAGGAGGCGCGCAGCGCCGTCTCGGACATGAGACCGATTTCATCTCACCCTTCGAGACGCGGCCAGAGGGCCGCTCCTCAGGGTGTGGCACCTGTGACAATGGAAGCAGAACCATGGCAGACGCACGGCGCGCGCCGCTCAAAGACCAGACCGACGTCTCCGGCGCCCGGGCGCTGATCGTCGAAGCCCGCTTCTACGACGACCTTCAGGACGCGATGTTAGAGGGCGCCACGGCCGAGCTGAAGGCCGCTGGCGTCAGCTACGACGTCCTCACCGTCACTGGCTCCTTGGAAATTCCGGCGACCATCGCGATTGCGCTCGATGCAGCCGCCAAGAACGGCAAGCCGTATGATGCGGCGATCGCGCTCGGCTGCGTGATCCGCGGCGACACCATCCATTTCGAGATCGTCTCGCAGGAATCTTCGCGGGCGCTGATGGATCTGTCGGTGGCGCGCGGCCTGCCGCTCGGCAACGGCATCCTGACGGTCAACAACGAGGATCAGGCCTGGGCGCGGGCGCGCGTTTCCGAGATGAACAAGGGCGGCGATGCCGCGCGGGCCGCGCTCGCCGTGCTGCGCATCAAACGCCGTCTGGCGCGAGGCTGACATGGCCGACAGCAGCAACAAACCCTTCAAGGGGCCGGTGGTCCGGGCGAACGACCGCAAGGCCAACCGGCGTGGCGCCGCGCGGCTCGCCGCCGTGCAGGCGCTCTACCAGATGGACATCGCCGGCGCCGGGATCAACGACGTCCTGGCCGAGTTCGAGAGCCACTGGCTCGGCAACGAGGTCGAGGGCGAGCAATACCTGCCGGCAGAGGCCGCCTTCTTCCGCGACATCGTCTCCGGCGTGGTGCGCGATCAGACCAAGATCGATCCGGTGCTGGACACCGCGCTGGAGCGCGGCTGGCCGCTGAAGCGGATCGAGGCGATCCTGCGCGCGGTGCTGCGCGCCGGCGCCTACGAGCTGGAACGGCGCAAGGACATTCCGGCCCGCGTCGTGGTGTCCGAATATGTCGACATCGCCCACGCCTTCGTCGAGCGCGACGAGACGGGCATGGTGAATGCCGTGCTGGAACAGCTGGCACGGCAATATCGTGCCGACGAGATGGGACCGAAGTAGCGCGATGCGTCGGACCGGACGATCTGCCTGGCACATCGGTTCGGATCGGATGGTCGCTCGTTTGCCCCGCTGTCATGCCCCGCGCAGGCGGGGCGTCCAATACGCCGCTGCCTCTCGGAGTTTCACTGACGTCTCTGGAATACTGGATCACCCGCCTTCGCGGGTGATGACAGCGGAGGGTGGGAGAGCCCGCCAATGACCCACGATCCCTCCGGTGAAGACTCCCTGATCGCCCGCTATTTCAAGCCGCTGGCGACCGACCCGGGCGCCTTTGGCCTCGTCGATGACGCCGCAATCATTCCAGCCAATGGTGACGACATCGTCGTCAAGACCGACGCCATCGTCGAAGGCGTCCATTATCTCCCCAACGATCCGCCCGGCACCATTGCGCGCAAGGCGCTGCGGGTGAACCTGTCCGATCTCGCCGCGAAAGGCGCCGTGCCGGCCGGCTTCGTCCTGACGCTTGCTCTGCGGCAGGCGGATGAAGCCTGGCTGTCGGAGTTCGCGCGGGGCCTCGGCGAGGATGCGGCTGCGTTCGGCTGCCCGCTGCTCGGTGGCGACACCGTCTCGACGCCCGGACCGGTGATGATCTCGATCGCAGCCTGGGGCCGCGTGCCCCGGGGGCGGATGGTGCACCGCTTCGGTGCGCGTCCTGGCGACCGGGTCATGGTCAGCGGAACGATCGGGGATGCGGCGCTCGGCCTTGGCGTCCTCACCGGCAGGGCAGAGGCCGCCGCGCTGGCCGACGATCCCGCCGCGCGGGATATGCTGATCGGCCGCTATCGCGTGCCGCAGCCACGCAATGCGCTGTCGGCGGCGGTGAGAGACTTCGCGACCGCGTCGATGGACGTCTCGGATGGGCTTGCGGGCGACCTTTCCAAGCTCTGCGCAGCGTCTGGCGTGAGCGCCAACATCTCGCTGCCACACATTCCGCGATCGCCGGCAGCGGCGAAGCTGCTCGCTCTCGGGGCCGCGCAGCTGGAAAGCATGATCTCCGGCGGCGACGACTACGAAATCCTCTGCACTGTTCCCGCAGCGCAATGCGCGGCATTCCGCGCTGCCGCCGAGACGGCGGGCGTTGCCGTCACCGACATCGGCGCCATCGTCGAAGGGGCGCACGCCCCGTGCTTCCTGGACGGGCAGGGTCGCCCGGTCACGCTGACGCGCATGTCGTTTAGTCACTTCTGACTCGTTTAGTCACTTCTGACACCGATTTGCAGCGCACAATGCGACCAAAGAAGCGTCCGAATTTGGAGCGGTTCAGGCGTCGCGGCGTTGCGTCATCTTGGCGATTTTGGCAAGGTCGATGACGTTCGAGGCGGCTCCGCCCGGGGCTACCTGACAGGGGGCGTGCGTTGCACAAGCGCGGCGCGACGTAGTTAGAAAAAGCAAAGAGCCGAGGAAACTAAATGTCAGCTTTATGGGTGATCGTGCTCTGCGGAGCGCTGTCGATCGTCTATGCGATCTGGGCCACACAATCGGTGCTCAGCGCGGACGCCGGCAATGCGCGGATGCAGGAAATTGCGGCAGCCGTGCGTGAGGGCGCGCAGGCCTATCTTCGCCGCCAGTACACGACGATCGGGATCGTCGGCGTCGTGATCTTCGTGCTCCTTGCGTATTTCCTCGGAACCCTGGTTGCGGTCGGCTTTGCGATCGGCGCGATCCTCTCCGGCGCGGCCGGCTTCATCGGCATGAACGTGTCGGTGCGCGCCAACGTCCGCACCGCGCAGGCCGCCACGATCTCGCTCGCAGGCGGTCTCGAGCTCGCCTTCAAGGCCGGCGCCATCACTGGCATGCTGGTGGCCGGCCTCGCGCTGCTCGGCGTCACCATCTATTTCGGCATCCTCACCGGCTTCATGAAGCTGGCGCCCGACAGCCGCACCGTGATCGATGCGCTGGTCGCACTCGGCTTCGGCGCCTCGCTGATCTCGATCTTCGCCCGTCTCGGCGGCGGCATCTTCACCAAGGGCGCCGACGTCGGCGGCGATCTCGTCGGCAAGGTCGAAGCCGGCATTCCCGAAGACGATCCGCGCAATCCCGCGACCATTGCGGACAACGTCGGCGACAATGTCGGTGACTGCGCCGGCATGGCGGCCGACCTGTTCGAGACCTACGCCGTGACCGCGGTCGCCACCATGGTGCTGGCGGCGATCTTCTTCGCCAAGTCGTCGCTGCTGGCCAACATGATGACCCTGCCGCTCGCCATCGGCGGCATCTGCATCATCACCTCGATCGCCGGCACCTTCTTCGTCAAGCTCGGCCCCAGCCAGTCGATCATGGGCGCGCTGTACAAGGGCCTGATCGCGACCGGTGTGCTGTCGCTCGGCGGCGTGGCGATTGCCATCGCCTGGCTGATCGGGTTCGGCAAGCTCGACGGCGTCGACTACACCGGCACGGCGCTGTTCATGTGCGGCGTGGTCGGCCTCGTCGTCACCGGCCTGATCATCTGGATCACCGAGTACTACACCGGCACCGACTTCCGCCCGGTGAAGTCGATCGCGGCAGCCTCGGTGACCGGTCACGGCACCAACGTGATCCAGGGCCTCGCCATCTCGATGGAATCGACCGCGCTGCC
>JBARNF010001207.1:0-4584 GCA_049802835.1 Bradyrhizobium sp. | reverse complement strand
TGCGAGATCCGTCTCGAGGCGCGCCGCCACCGCGATCGCGTCGAAGACGAGCTCCCGCGTCTCGAACGCGTCCTCGATCATTCCCGCATCGAACAGCCGCGCGATCGAATGCCGCGCCTCCCGGCAGGGCGCGCCGATCGTCTCGCAGAAACGGCTGAACTGGCTGGCGTTGACCCGCGACGTCCGGGCGATCGCGTAGACCTTCTCCATGCCGGGCAGGATGGCGTGGCCGTAGTCGCCGAGGAACCGATCGAAGTTGAGGCGCGAGCGCGCCGCGGTCAGCAGCGCGCGCGGATAGTGGTAGCCGTTGTGGATGCGCGCCTGGTTGACGGCGGATGCGCGCCGCATGATGCCGGGCTCGCGCTCGATGAGGACGACACGCCCGAGGCCCATCCGCTTCAGCGCGAGCGCGATCTCGCAGCCGAAAAAGCCGCCGCCCAAGACCGCGACATCGACCGGGGACGACAGGTCGGTCATTGCTCCCGCCCGCGCCAGCCGTCGGCGTTTCGGCGCGATCCATGTCCGCAGCGGCCCATGAGCAACAAATCCCATATCTGTCCGCCCCGGGTCAACCGCCGCGAGTATCAGGTTGTAGAGGACGTTGGGTGCCCCGCGCCCGGGAACCTGGGTCCCGGCACCGCGGTAGGGAATAATTCATAAAAAATCGAAACCCGGGAAGGCCGGGCGGCGTCCGCCCGCGTCGCGCGGATCGACGTGCTGAAAATCTCTTCACTCGCCGTCATCGCCGCTCACCGTAGAAAAGGGGCGGCGCTGACGCTCAGCCTTCCGACGCTGTTCAGCTATTTCATCTCGAAATGCCGGTGCCGGCCTGCGGCCGCCGATCTTCGAGGCTTCTCGTCTTTCCCGCCGACCTATGGCAAGGATGATCGTAACAGGGTTGATTCCGGTCGACGCCGGGCGATCGGGCCGTGGCGGGCGATCGAGACACAGCCGATTGACCGACGGGGAGGCCGACTCATGGGGTTCGGCTCGGAGTCCGGCAGCGGGGCGACCAATCCGACCTCGAGCAAAGCGCAATTAGCCGGTGTTTTCCTCCTCGCGGCGGCGAGCGCCGCCATGCTGTGGCTGCTGCCGATCCGGTATCCGACGCCCATCATCTCGGACGAGATCAAATACCTCATCAGCGCCAAGTATCTTTTTTCCAAAGCCTCCGTCGGCGAATTCGCCAACGCGATGCAGGGCTACAGCCTCACGCTGCATTTGGCCGCGCTGCCGTTCGGCGGACCCGGGGCGATGTCGCTGTCGGAGTTCTACGCGTTCGCTCGGGCCTTGAATGTCGTCCTGGCCGCCGCGCTCGTTCCGATTTCCTATGTCGTGCTGCGCTCGGTCGGACAGGGATATGCTCGCGCGATGTTGGGCGCGACGGCCGTCGCCAGCTTCCCGCTGTTCTACATCTATGCGCCGTTCGCCATGACGGAGGTGGTGTTCTCGTTTCTGTGCATCGCCTACGTCTGCTGCGTGATCGCTTATCTCGACGGGCCTCGGCGACAACTGGCGACGCTGTCGGCCGTTCTGGTGGTGACCTTCCTGCTTTTCTCGACCAAGGTCGTCGGCGGATATTGCGTTCTCGCGGCCCTGATCGCCTGCTGTGTGCTCTACCGGGGAAGCCGGAAGACCGTCGTTCTCGTGCTGCTGTCGGTGCCCGTATTGACGCTGCCTTATCTTGCCGGACTGGTGATCGGATATGGGGTGCAGAGCCTGGCGGAGCGAACGTCCATGGCGACCTGGGCTACGATTGCGACGCTCGCGATAGCGGCGAGTCTCTTTTTGTCCGGTTCGTACCTTGCTCCGTTGCTGCGCGCCGGCGTGCCGGCTCACGATCGGAGCGGAGTTGCGGATCGGGGGGCGTGGAACATGTTCATCCTGTCCACGGTGTGCTTCTTGCTGCCGGCCGTCGTCGTCAGCTCGGCGTTCCACGCTCTGATCGGACGTCTGACGAACTACAGGACCGTTGCGGCCGTGATGCCGCTGTTCCTCCTGGCTTCCATCGCTGCCTTTGGCAGCGACGGCGGCACCGAGGGCACGAAACGCAAGTCGCGCGGTCTGCGTCTCGTCGCTGCCGCCGTCGTCTATATCGGCCTCCTTGCCCTCTACGGATTTCGGGGCTTGTTCAAGATCGACAACGCTCCCGACTTCCTGACGTGGCTCCCGCTGTTTCGCTATCTGGCGGGGCCGCCGGATTTTTGGCTGCTCGTCATCGTCGGTCTTTTCGCGGCATCGGTGGCGCTCGCGCTCGTGGATGCCTTCGTGCCGCGCATCGTGGGATTGATCGCGCTCAATCTGATCATGACGACGTGCTCCCTGGGCCTCGTATGGCCGGCCGACGATCGGAGGGTCTCGGCCTATCTCGCCAACATCGAGATGTTCGATAAGATCAAAGAGCGCAAGCCGAAGGCCATCCTGCTTGCGGAGGTGATGCCGGATTATCAATGGGCGCAGTTCGGCGCACCTTATGTTTGGGACTCGCCGGACGTCGTGAGAATTGCACGATTGTTTCCGACACAGGAATTCGTCGAAGCTCGCGGCGTAGCGGTCACTCGGCAACCCGTGCTGAATGCCGATGCATTCCACACGACCCTGAGCCGGGACGGCGTGAGCAAACGGTTCGATGCCTACGATCTCGACCGGATGCGAACGCGCAACAGCGGCAGCCTGCCGGTCGGCGAGTTGATTGCGCGCGGCAACGCCGTCGACATGAAGGCGCCCGAGCACGTGGGTTCGACTCCTTTCGCCTTCGCTCGGCGCAACGCGATGTTCGGACCGTTCCTCTTTCCGGCCGGGGAGACGATCCGGGTCAGTCTTCGCGCGCCGCCGGCGGCTCGGAACGATCAATTCCGCGATTGCATGTTTGTGGCAAGTGAGCGCCGGTGGCCGATCCACGTCGTCCAGTCGCCGACCGAGGCGGCTGACGATTGGGTATTGGCCGCCGAGGTCACCAGCGCGACGCCGATGCTCGGAATGCTTCGCCTCGCCTGTTCCGTGTCGGCCATCGATGGTGATACGACGGTGACCCTGCCGATCTCCCATATATCGGCGGAGTCGCTGTCACCGCCCGCGAGGCCGAGCGACCCTGCGCGATGAAATTTCCGCACCGAAGGAACGGCGTCCTTGCCGCGGCTCCCGCACCCGGCCGTCAGGCGCGCAGCGACGTCGCCTGTTCACGCGGCGCCGGGCTTGCCTCCTCGGCGCGCGTCGCCTCGGTCTCGGCGACGATGTAGAGCGGCCATCGGCGCGTCTCGCGCAGGATGCGGCCGACATACTCGCCGATGATGCCGAGCACGAGCATCTGGCCGGCGCCGAGCATGGCGATGGCCGCCATGATCGAGGTCCAGCCGGCGACGGTGTGATGGATCCACAGGAAGCTGATGACGGAATAGACGAGCAGCAGCAGGCCGACCGCGGCGAAGCCGAGCGACAAATGGATGGCGAGCCGCAGCGGCCGGATGCTGTGCGCGACGATGCCGGTGACGGCGAAGTCGACCATGCGCCGGAAGGTGAACTTGGACTGGCCGGCCGAGCGCGCGCCCTGCGCATAGGGCACCTTGGCGAGTGGGAAGCCGAGCCAGCGCACGAGGCCGCGCAAGAACACGTCCTGGTCCTCGAAGCCGTTCACGGTGTCGACCACGGCGCGGTCGAGCAGCAGGAAATCGGCGCTGCCGGGCTCGATGCGCACGTCGCCGATGAGGTCGAGCAGGCGATAGAACATCTTCGAGCTCAGCCGCTTGCCGAGCGAGGTGGCGTCGGTGTCGAGGCGCTGCGTCACCACCACCTTGGCGCCGCGCCGCCATTCGGCGACCAGCGCCGGCACCATCTCGGGCGGATGCTCGAAATCGCAGTCCATCAGGACGACGGCGCTGCCGCGGGCATGGCGCTGGCCTGCGCGCAGCGCCGCCTGGTGGCCGAAATTGCGGGTGAAGGAGACGTAGCGCACCGCCGCATTGCCGGCGGCGAGCGCCCGGATCTCGGCCAGCGTCCCGTCGGTGGAGCCGTCGTCCAGGAAGATGATCTCGCTGCGGCCGAGCGGGGCCGCGACCCGGGCGAGCGCGGCCGCCATGGCGGCCACGTTCTGCGCCTCGTTGTGGGCCGGCAGCACGAAGGAAAGGTCGGGTCGAAGCGTGTCCATCACCGTCTCATGCGAAATCCGAATCGCTGCGCGATCGCGGATTTCGGCTTCGCTCGCTGGTGCGCCCGCTATAGACCACCGGACCGCGGCGAGCCAGCTTTTTGCGGGAAAGCGGGCCATCCGCGGCGGCAGGGGCCCTGCGAAACCGGCTGCCAGCGCCGGAATAATGCGCTACACCTCGCCGCAGCCGCCAGATTGCAAAGTCCTCCGAACGATGCCGCTCCCACCACCTTCCGGCCAGCGTCCGCTCGTGGTCGATCTCGACGGGACATTGATCCGGTCGGACCTGCTGATCGAGCTCGTCTTCGCCTGTCTGGGCGAGGTCCCGCTCACCGCCTTCAAGCTGCCGCTGTGGTGGTGGCGCGGCCGCGCCGTTCTCAAGCGCCGGCTGGCCGAAGCCGTCGCGCTCGACGTGACGACCCTGCCGTATGACGAGGCCG
>JBARNF010001206.1:0-1670 GCA_049802835.1 Bradyrhizobium sp. | reverse complement strand
AACCGGCACACGGCGAACATGTACGGCAGACGCGCGGACAGATTGCTGGATGCCGTCGCCGCGGGGTTGTTCTGGTAGGCCTTCGGCTTGAACAGCGACTGCGCACCGATGAAAGCCGCGCGGTCGGTATTCTTGCGATGGATCAGCGGGATCAGGCCCGCCTTGGCGAGCTCCGCCTCACGGCGATCGGTGATCGCGATTTCGGTGGGGCATTTCAAATCGACGCCGCCGTCGTCGGTCGGGAAGGTGTGGGTCAGCAGATCCTCCACCTCGCCGCCGGATTGGACGCCGCGGATGCGCGCGCACCAGCCGTATTCCTTGAACGCACGATTGACGTTCGCTGCCATCGCGTAGGCGGCGTTCATCCAGCTGTACTTCTCGCCCTTGTGGCCGTCGGTCTCTTCCTCGAAGCCGAATTCGGCGACCGGATTCGTCTTGGCGCCGTAGGGAAGCCGTGCCAGCACGCGCGGCATGCACAGGCCGACATAACGCGCATCGTCGGAGTCCCGCAGTCCCTTCCAGGCAGCGTATTCGGGCGTGTCGAACAGCTTGCTGAGATCGCGCGGGTTCATCAGCTCGTTCCACGTATCCATCCCCATCAGGGTGGAATCCGCGGCGGCGAAGAACGGCACGTGGGCCGCGCCCGCGATCCTGCTGATGTCGCGCAGCAACTGCACGTCGATCGGCACGTGACTGAACGAATAGTCGCCGACCAGACAGCCGTAGGGCTGGCCGCCGAGCTGGCCGAATTCCTCCTCGTAGATCTTCTTGAAAAGCGAGCTCTGATCCCACGCGGCGTTGGGAAATTGGCGCAGATGCCGGTAGAGCTCGCTCTTCGAGACGTTCATCACGCGGATCTTGAGCGTCGCGTCCGTCTCCGACTGGAAGATCAGATAGGCCAGACCGCGCCAGGCGCTTTCGATCTGCTGAAACTCCGGCGCGTGCAGGATTTCGTTCATCTGCGCCGAAAGTTTCTGGTCCAGCTGCGCGATCATCTCCTCGATGGTGTCGAGCACGTCCGCCTTGATGACGCTGCTGTCGCCGAGCGCCTGCTCGACCAACGTGTTGATAGCGTTCTCGACCTCGGTCGCAGCACGCTCGGTTCGCGGCTTGAAGCTCTGCTTCAGCAACGTCGAAAACTCGTCGGCCTCTCGCGATTCAGCGAGCGCCTCCTTTTGAGAGCTGACCATTTCAGCCGCCATGACGACCCTCTCCGAACTTGAGCTGTCTAAGAATTGCCTGAGCCTTCACCGCTCTCTTTCGATGCGCGGCTTTTCAACGTGGCCATGAGCTGCGGATCAGCCAGCAATTTGCGCAGCGTTTCCTCCGCCGCGACCTTGCCGTCCATATAGCGCAACAGATTGTGGAGCTGCGTGCGCGCCTCGAGCAGTTTTGCGACCGCCGGCACTTGCTTGGCGACCGCGGCCGGCTCGAAATCGGCCATCTTGTCGAACCGCAGATTGACGCCTAGCTGCTCTCCCGAATTCTCCGACAGCTTGTTCGCGACCCGGAAGGCGACGCCGGGCTGTATGGCGGCCATCCGGTTGTCGAGGTTGTCCATGTCGAATTCGAGGAACTTGCGCTGGCTGATGTCCTCCTTCTCCACGCCCGGATTGTTACCGGACAGGTCGGACATCACGCCCATGACGAAGGGGATCTCGATCTTCTCC
>JBARNF010001205.1:0-3515 GCA_049802835.1 Bradyrhizobium sp. | reverse complement strand
ACCGAGCCCGGCAAGAACAGCCCGTTCCGCGACCGTTCGGTCGAGGAGAATCTCGACCTGTTCCGGCGCATGAAGGCCGGTGATTTTCAAAACGGCGCGCGCGTGCTGCGGGCCAGGATCGACATGGCCGCCGGCAATATCAACCTGCGCGACCCCGTGCTGTACCGGATCATGCACGCCCATCACCCGCGCACCGGCGACACCTGGAAGATCTATCCGAGCTACGATTACGCGCACGGCCAGTCGGACGCGATCGAAGGCATCACCCATTCGATCTGTACGCTGGAGTTCGAGGATCACCGGCCGCTCTATGACTGGTTCCTGGACAAGCTGCCGGTGCCGTCGCATCCGCACCAGTATGAGTTTGCGCGGCTCAACCTGACCTACACGCTGCTGTCCAAGCGCGTGCTGACGCGGCTGGTGCAGGACGGCCACGTCTCCGGCTGGAACGACCCGCGCATGCCGACCATCGCGGGACTGAAGCGGCGCGGCGTGCCGCCGGCGGCGGTGCGCGAGTTCATCAAGCGCATCGGCATTGCCAAGGCCAACAGCATCGTCGACGTCGGCATGCTCGAATTCTGCATTCGGGAAGAGCTGAATCGCACGGCGCTGCGCCGCATGGCGGTGCTGCGGCCGCTGAAGGTCGTGATCGAGAACTATCCGGAAGGGCAGGTCGAGGAGCTCGAGGCTATCAACCATCCCGACGATCCCGCCGCCGGCACGCGCAAGATCGCGTTCGGCCGCGAGCTCTATATCGAGCAGGACGACTTCATGGAGACCCCGCCGAAGAAGTTCTTCCGCCTGTCGCCCGGCAACGAGGTGCGGCTTCGCTACGCCTATTTCATCAAGTGCCGCGACGTCATCAAGAACGATGCCGGCGAGATCGTCGAGCTGCGCTGTACCTATGACCCCGCGACCAAGGGCGGCAACGCACCCGACGGCCGCAAGGTCAAGGCGACCATGCACTGGCTGCCGGCCGAGCAGTCACGCGCCGCCGAGATCCGCATCTACAATCAGCTGTTCGCCAATCCGAGCCCGAACGCGGCCGACTTCACCGCCGACCTCAATCCGAATTCGCTCGAAGTGTTGACGGACGCGCGGATCGAGCCGGCGATCGCCGAGAGCAATTCGGATGCGCCGATGCAGTTTGAACGCCAGGGCTACTTCGTGCGCGATCCGGACGCGACGCCCGATAAGCTCGTGTTCAACCGCACCATCGGCCTGCGCGACACCTTCGCCAAGGAAGTCGCCAAAGGCTGACGAAGAGCCGAGACGGCGACGCGGTCACAGCTCAGTCGATCGCCTCGAGCCCGGCCTCGGTCAGTGTCGGCACTCCGTCGCTGACATCGACGAGGCCGCGCTCGGTCAGCAGCGTCAGGTCCTCGTCGTCGACTGGCGACAGCGCCAGCCGGTGAGCCTTGATGTCGCGCAGCGTCCAGCGCAGGTGGATCGCCTTCTCGAGCGAGAGATCGGCGAACGGGTCAGCGGTATGATCGTCCATCGCGTCACAAGCGATGGCCGGTGTTAAAGTTCCAATATCCGATCGCAGGTATAGGTATAGGCCCGGGATTCCTGTTTTGTTCCGCTAGCCGCGCTCTCGCACCTTCCGGTAGCCTTCGCGTCCGGTAGGTAGCGGGTGGTGTGGCGATGGCGGAGCCGGTCAGGCCGCCAGGGCGGAGACGCGGGATCGCGGGCGCAATGGCGGATGTCTGGCCGCCGCGCGGCGCATTGGGCGGCGGCGCGCTCGCGGCCGGTCCTGCGCTATGGCCCTCATTTGCGACCAGGCTGCAGGACTGGGCTGGCGCCGAGGCCGGGGCGGGGCGGCTGTTGCCCTGGGTGCCCATCGCCTTCGGCGCCGGCATCGCGCTGTACTTCTCCGCCGATCACGAACCCGTGCTGTGGGCGAGCGCCCTGGTGGCCGTGGTGCTCTGCGCCGTCGCCGTGCTGATGCGGCGGCATACGCTGTTTCCGGCCGCGGTGATGATCGCGGCTGCGGCGTCCGGCTTTGCGGTTGCGACCGTGAAGACCGCGCACGTGGCGCATCCGGTGCTGGCGCGGCCGCTCTATGGCGTGGCCTTGTCGGGCTTCGTCGAGGCGCGCGACATCCGCGAGCGTAGCGACCGCATCGTGCTGCGCGTGGCATCGATGGAAAGCCAGCGCAATGCGATCACGCTCGCGCGCGTCCGGCTCGCCGTGCGCAAGGGCACGGCGCCGGAGGTCGGCAGCTTCGTGCAGCTCAAGGCGCGGCTGCTGCCGCCGCTCGCGCCGGTGCGTCCCGGCTCCTACGATTTTGCCCGCGACATCTTCTTCCAGGGCATCGGCGCCTCCGGCTTCGTCACCGGGGCGATCACCACGGTGACGCCGCCGCAGGCCGCAGGGCCCGGCCTGCGCTATGCCGCGACCATGCAGGGACTGCGCGATACGATCGATGCGCGCATCCGCGCCCGTCTCGGTGGCGACCAGCGCGCGATCGCGACGGCACTCCTGACCGGCCGGCGCGACGCCATCACGACGGACGTGAACGACGCGATGTTCATCTCCGGCCTCGGCCACGTGCTGTCGATCTCCGGCTATCACATGGCGGTGGTCGCCGGCGTCGTGTTCTTCGCCGTGCGGGCGCTGCTCGCGCTGATCCCGGGCCTGACGGTGAGCCACCCGATCAAGAAGTGGGCGGCTGCGGCGGCGCTGGTCGCGGCCGCCTTCTATCTGCTGTTGTCGGGCGCGGAGGTCGCGACCCAGAGATCGTTCTTCATGACGGCGGTGGTGCTGATCGCGGTCATGGTCGACCGCCGCGCCATCACCTTCCGCACGCTCGCGGTGGCCGCGATGATCGTGCTGATCGCGGCACCGGAGGCGCTGGTGCATCCGAGCTTCCAGATGTCGTTCGCGGCCACGCTCGGCCTCGTCGCGCTGGTGCAGTTCGGGCTGCCACGCCTGCTGGCGACACCAGACAGTTCGGCAACGCAGCGCATCGCGCTGTGGGGCGGGCGCGAGATCGCGATGCTGCTGACGGCCTCGCTGGTGGCGGGACTGGCGACCACGCCCTATGCCGCGTTCCACTTCCACCGCATCACGCCCTATGGCGTGCTGGCTAATCTCGCAGCCATGCCGGTGGTCTCGGCGCTGGTGATGCCGGCAGGCCTGCTCGGCCTGCTGGCGGCGCCGTTCGGCCTCGATGGCCCGTTCTGGTCGCTGATGGGCTGGGGCATCGACTGGATGATCGCGGTGACGCGGTGGGTTGCGGCCTTGCCCGGCGCGGTCGGCCGCATCACCGCGTTCGGCATCGGGCCGATGATCCTGGCCAGTCTCGGACTCATCCTGTTGGGGCTGCTGCGCACGCCGTTGCGCTGGTCGGGCGCCGTCGTGCTGGCGGCGGCGACGGTCTGGGCGGGCGCAACGCCGCTGCCGGACATCCTGATCTCGGGTGACGGGCGCGCCGTCGCGGTGCGCGGCGGCGACGGGCGGCTGCATGTGATGCGCACCGGCAAGGACGTCTTCGTCGTCAAGGAATGGCT
>JBARNF010001204.1:0-4120 GCA_049802835.1 Bradyrhizobium sp. | reverse complement strand
CCGAACACGCCCTCGCGCGCGAACACGAAGGCGGCCCGGGCGAGCCGCGCAATATGAGTGAGTGCGGAGATCACAAACGCCAGCCGGAATGAAGTGCGACGATGCCACCGGAGAGGGTCTGCCAGGACGTGCGGGCAAAGCCCGCCGCCGAGATCATCTCGGCGAAGGCGCTGGGCCGTGGAAACTGCCGGATCGATTCGACCAGATAGCGGTAGGACTCGGCGTCGCCGGTGACGGCGCGGCCGATCTGCGGGATCACGTTGAAGGAGAACAGGTCATACAGTTTGTCGAGCCCGGGCACCTCGACGGTCGAGAACTCCAGGCACAGGAAACGACCGCCGTGTCTGAGCACCCGGTGCGCCTCAGCGAGCGCGAGCTCGATCTGCGGCACGTTGCGGATGCCGAACGCGATCGTATAGGCGTCGAACGAGCGGTCGGGGAAGGCGAGCGTCTCGGCATTGCCCTCGACGAAGTCGACCCTATCGTCGAGACCCAGCTTGTAGGCGCGCTGGCGGCCGACTTCGAGCATGTCGCTGTTGATGTCGCAGACGGTGGCGTGGAAGCCAGAGCCCGCCTTCCTGGCGGCGCGGAAGGAGATGTCGCCGGTGCCGCCGGCGACGTCGAGCAGCGCGAACGGCGCATCGCTCTTCGGCGGGTTCAGCGTGTTGATCATGATGTCTTTCCAGACGCGGTGCAGCCCGCCCGACATCAGATCGTTCATCAGGTCATAGCGCTGTGCCACGCTGTGGAATACGTCGTTCACCAGCGTCTGCTTCTCGCCCAGAGGCACATCCCTGAAGCCGAAATGAGTGGTCTGGTCCGTCTGATCCATCACCCTTACTCCGATACGGCACCGTAGCGCACGCGCGGCCAAGGCGCTATCACGTCAGCCGGACAAGGTGAATGGTCGTGGATGCAAAAGGTGAAATGAACCGGCATGCCTGAACTGCCCGAAGTCGAGACCGTCCGCCGCGGGCTGCAGCCGGTGATGGAAGGTGCCCGGATCGTGGTCGCCGAGACCCGCCGTGGGAATTTACGGTTTCCGTTTCAGGCCGATTTTGCGAAGCGCCTGCAAGGGCAGACCGTCACTGGGCTCGGCCGGCGCGCCAAATATCTGCTGGCCGATCTCGGCTCAGGCGACGTGCTCTTGATGCATCTGGGCATGTCCGGCTCGTTCCGGGTGATCAAGCCGGAGCATGAGGAGACGCCGGGCGAGTTTCATACTCCGCGCGGCAAGGACAGCGTCCACGACCACGTCGTGTTTCACATGTCGTCCGGCGCCGACATCGTTTTCAACGATCCGCGCCGCTTCGGCTTCATGAAGATCATCGCCCGCGGTGAGCTCGATACCGAGCCGCATCTGAAGGATCTCGGACCCGAGCCGCTCGGCAACGCGTTCGACGCGGCCATGCTGGCGCACGCCTGCGCCAACAAGAAGACCAGCCTGAAGGCGGCGCTGCTGGATCAGCGCGTCGTCGCGGGGCTCGGCAACATCTACGTCTGCGAGGCGCTGTTCCGCTCCCATCTGTCGCCCCGCCGGCTGGCGGCGACGCTGGCGACCAAGAAGGCAGAACCGACGGATCATGCGAAGCGGCTGGTGGATGCGATCCACACCGTGCTCAACGAGGCCATCAAGGCCGGCGGCTCGTCGCTGCGCGACCACCGCCAGACGAGCGGAGAGCTGGGCTATTTCCAGCACTCGTTCCAGGTCTATGACCGCGAAGGCGAGCCGTGCCGTACCGATGGGTGCAGCGGCGTGGTGAAACGCTTCGTCCAGAACGGCCGTTCGACCTTCTGGTGCCCGAAGTGCCAGAGGTGACGCGACCGACGACGATTCGGCGCCGGTTGACCCCTCGCCGGTCGCCGGCATGCGGTCCGCTTGTCGCGGTCGGGCGCGGGCGTATACTGACGCGATGGCTGTCAGCTCGCCCGATCTGAAAGCATTCCTGCGCGCCACGCCGTTCTTCGGCGGCCTGCCGGACGCGAGCCTCGACTCGTTGGCCTCAATGCTGGTCGAGCGCCGCTTCGAGGTCGGCGCTCCCGTTTTTGCGGAAGGAGAGCCGGGGCGCTCGATGTTCATCGTACGCAGCGGCACGCTCGCGGTCAGCGAGCGCGTCGAGTCCGGGCGTATCCTTCGCATGGCAGGTCTGGCGCCCGGCGATTTCTTCGGCGAGATGACGCTCTTGGAAATGCAGAACAGGTCGGCGACGGTGGTCGCGGAGACGCCCACCGTGCTCTACGAGCTGACGGCGCAAATGCTCTATGCGTTCTACAAGGCGGATATCCAGGCTTATGTGATCGTGATGCAGAATATCAATCGCGAGCTGTGCCGCCGCCTGCGCCGTGCCGATGAGCGCATCAAGAAGCTGGAGATGCGGGAGGCCGGATCGCGGTAGGCTTGCAGGTCGTGAGTGGTCCGACGCCCATCTCGCGCTGCCGCGCGATCCGGCAAACAGAACGGCTGCTCGACCCTTGTGCCCGCAGTGACGCCGATCGCATTACAGGCAGGCGTCCCAGGAGAGACTCGCCTCGTTCGGCGGCGGCGCGACGGCGTTGGCCATTAAGGAACGCGACTCGGCACCCGCCGCGCGCAGCGCATGGCATGCGTCGCCCTGGGCCAGCCGCTGCTCGATCCATTGCCAAAGCAGCCGGATCTCCTCGGCCGATTTGCCGCCGTCGTTGAATTCGGTGACGCCCAATCCCGCGGCGAGGGCATCCTGATGATCGTTGCGCAGGATGATCAGCGGCTTGGCGATGATGTCAGCGAGATCGCGATCGCCCTGGCTCAACGCATTCGCCGCCTCGCTCGCGCGCTGGCCCCGATGCGGCGCCTGGTTGAGCACGAAGGCGAAGCGGCGGCGGCTGTTCTGGATGATCTTCACCGTCGGCGCCGAGGCAACGATGTCCGCGACGCACGGACGCGCCGGCACGAGGCACAGATCAGCCTGGTCGATCGCGGCGCGGGTCAGGGCGTTGATGCCGCTCGACGTGTCGATCACCGCGAGCGTCACGCCGCCGCGCGCCAGGGCATCCAGGCGGCGGCCGATATCCGAGACCTGCTGAATCGGTTCGACGAAAGGCTCGGCGAGCCCGCGTCGGCTCTGCCAATAGGACAGCGTGCCCTGAGGATCCGTCTCGATCAGGCGCACGATCTCCCCGGCCTGTTGAGCTGCAACCGCGAGACCCATCGCCAGCGTGCTCTTGCCGCTGCCGCCCTTCTGTGTGGCCAATACGATCGTGCGTATCATGCGACCCCTTGCTTGTCCGCAAAAGCCGACTGCAGACCACCGCGACGGCAGCACCGATCGTTCGCCCGTGAGCGGATCGATTCGAATGCCATCGCCCGAATCGTAAGCTTTTACGTCCAGCAACGACTATGACGTTCGTGTGACAATTGTAAATGTCGGACGCCGAGGCGAGCGTCGCAAAGTTGATAGTCGTGCCGAATAGGTCGCATCGGCTCGCCATGCTTGCCGATGGCACGCGTGTAACGAAAACGGCCGCTCGTTTGGCGAGCGGCCGGCTTCGGCATTGAAGGATCTCCCGGGCTCGAAGAATGCCAGCGGCCGAGCAGGCCACGTCTACAGTCCGGCCTTCCAGTTGATGCCGGTGTCGGCCCAGGTCGGATACGCGCGCGTCGCCGGCACTTTGGCCTCGTCGGACGGCGGCGCCAGCATGATCGGGAATTCGACCTCGACGTGCTCGGTCGCGTCCTTCAGCTCGCCCGCCTCGTGCATGACGTGATCGCCCGCGAGCTTGCCCGCGGTCCAGCGCCACAGGCTGCGGATCTCGTGCGCCGACTTGCCGTCGGCGTCGAACTCGCTGACGCCGAGACCGGCGGCGAGCGCGTCCTGGTGGTCGTTGCGCATCATGATGAAGGGCTGGGCCAGCACCTCGGCGATGTCGCGCGGCGCGTCGCTGTCGAGCGCGGTGGTCGCATCGGTGACGCGGTGGCCGCCGCGGATCGGCGCCTGGTTGAGAACGAAGGCGAATTGTTTGCGCCAGGCGCGCACGATGCTCAGCGTCGGCGCCGTGGCCTCGATGTCGGCGACGCTCGGCCGCGCCGGGATCAGGCAGAGGTCGCAGTGACGGATCGCGGCGGTGGTGGAGGCCGTGATGC
>JBARNF010001203.1:0-5030 GCA_049802835.1 Bradyrhizobium sp. | reverse complement strand
CACCGGCACAGCGCGCCACCGGACCCGCCACCGCGCAGGATGCCGCCCCGAAGGCTGCGAGCCGCACGCTGCCGGCGCAGGCCGGCTTCGATCGCGCGCTCTCGTCGAGCGATTCGGCGAGCCTCGTCACCGATCTGCCGGGCGGCGCGGCGTGGGGCGCCGGCGGCGTCTCCAGCCTGCCCGCGATCGACGGCTTCGGCGCCGACCGGCTGCAGGTTGCGATCAATTCGATGCTGATCTCACCGGCCTGTCCGAACGAGATGAATCCGCCGCTATCCTTCGTCAATCCGGCGATGATCGCCAGGATGCGCGCCTATCTCGGCATCGGCCCGGTCTCAGTGGGCGGCGACTACATCGGCAGCCGCATCGACGTCACGACCGCGCCGCCCGCTTTCGCGCCCGGCGACGGCTGGATCGCCAGCACGCGCGTCTCCAGCTTCTTCCGCAGCAACGGCAACGCCTATGGCGTCGATGCGACCGCGACCGTCGCCAATCGCGACACCAGCGTGACCTATACCGGCGGCTGGGTGCGCGCCCGCGACTACAAGGCCGGCGACGGCTCGACCGTGAAGTCGACGCTGTACGAGACGCAGAACCACGCCATCAGCATCTCCAGGCGGAGCTTCGGCAATCTGTTCACGTTCCAGGTCGGCGGCCAGTTCATCCCCTATCAGGGCTATGTGAACCAGTACATGGACATGGTCTATAACCGCGGCCTGTTCGCCAATGGCCGCTACGAAGGCACGTTCGACTGGGGCATGCTCGAGGCGTCCGCCTTCGTGCACCAGATCCGGCATACGATGGGCTTCATCGCACCCGACAAGGTCGCGTCCATGCCGATGGACACCAAGGGCCTCGACGGCGGCTATGCTATCAAGGCGACGTTCCCGGTCTCCGGCCAGGACCTGCTGCGTGTCGGCAACGAGCTCGCGATCAACCGGCTCGATGATTGGTGGAATCCGGTGGCGGGATCGATGATGATGGGCCCCAACGCCTTCATCAACATCAATGGCGGACAGCGCGACCGCGTCGGCACCTTCGTCGAATGGGAGCGGCGCTGGGACCGGCAATGGACGTCGATCCTCGGCCTGCGCAACGATGTCGTGTGGATGAACACGGGCAACGTCGCCGGCTACAACGCGATGATGTACGGCGCCGACGCCGTCGCGTTCAATGCCGCCGACCGTGCACACACCGACGCTCACTTCGACGGCTCCGCGCTGGTCCGCTACGAGCCCGACGCGATCAGCCAGTATGAGCTCGGCTTCGCCCGCAAGACCCGCTCGCCGAACCTCTACGAGCGCTACGCCTGGTCGGGCAATGCGATGGCGATGCAGATGATCGGCTGGTTCGGCGACGGCAACGGCTATGTCGGCAATCTCGACCTCAAGCCGGAGAAGGCACACACGGTCAGCTTCACGGCCGGCTGGCACGACCCGGCGCAGAAGCTCTGGGACGTGAAGGTGACGCCCTATGCGAGCTATGTGCAGGACTACATCGACGTCGACCGCTGCGGCACGGCGGCCTGCCTCGCCAGCAATCCGGCCAACCTGACTGCGAACACCGGCTTCGTCTATCTGCGCTTCGCCAACCACGACGCGACGCTCGTTGGCGTCAATGTCGAGGGCCGCGTGACGGTGTGGGACGATCTCGCCTACGGCCACGGCCAGATCCGCGGACTGATCGGCTACGTCAGGGGGCGGCGCACCGACGGCGTCGATCTCTATCACATGATGCCGGTCAACGCGAAGCTTGCGCTCGACCATCATCTCGGCGGCTGGACCAATTCGGTCGAGCTGCAGCTCGTCGGGTCGAAGGACGTGGTCAGTCAGGTCCACAACGAGCTGACCACGCCGTCCTACGCGCTGGTCAACCTGCGGACCGGCTACGAGTGGCAGCACGTGCGGCTGGACCTCGGCGTCGACAACCTGTTCAACCGGACCTATTACCTGCCGCTCGGCGGCGCCGATCTGGTCGACACCAAAGTGGTGTCGATGATGGGCTCGTCGGCCGCCTACGGCTATTCCGTCAAGGGCCCCGGCCGCTCGCTGAACGCGCGGCTCAGCGTCAGCTTCTGACGTTGCCGTCGACGAGCCCGCGGCCCCTTGCCGCGGGCTCGTCACGAATGGCTTGGCCGATCATAGTTACTCCGCGGCGAGCGCATCGAGGAAGCGCGACAGGTCCTGCCACAGCTCGCCTGGCTCCTCCAGGCCGATGCTGAGCCGCACCAATCCCTCCGCGCCTTTCCACGGACGCACCGTGCGATCGGCCGCGACCTCCATCGGCGCGATCAGGCTGTGGGTGCCACCCCAGGAGGCGCCGATCGCGAACAGGCGAAGCCGTCCGAGCGCCGGATAGATTCGAGCCTTGTACTCCGGCCTGATGACGAGGCTGAACACCGCGCTCGCGCCGTTGAAGTCGCGCGTCCAGACCTCGTGACCGGGACAGGACGGCAGCGCCGGATGCAGCACGCGCGCGACAACCGGCGCGCTCTGCAGCCGCTCGGCAAAATCCCGCGCAACGCGGCCACTATGCGCCATGCGGACACCCATGGTCTCGATGCCGCGCAGCGCCAGCGCCGCCTCGTCCGGCGAGACGCCGATGCCGAGCACGCCGAGCATCTCCTTGATCGCCTTCCGCAAGGCGAGATCCTTGACGGTGATCGAGCCGAGCAGCAGGTCGGAATGGCCGCCGACATATTTGGTGAGCGCTTCGATCGCGAAGTCGACGCCGTGGGCCAGCGGCTTGAACAGCAGCGGACTGGCCCAGGTGTTGTCGCAACCGGTCAACACGCCCCGCGCCCGCGCGGCGCGCGCGATCGCCGGAACGTCCTGTACCTCCATCGTTCCCGATCCCGGCGACTCCATCCAGATGAGCTTTGTGCTGGAATCGATGAGATCGGCGATGCCGGCGCCGATCAGGGGATCATAGAGGTCATGCGAGATTCCGCGCGACGCAAGATAATCAGCGCACAGGCTGCGCACCGGCGGATAGACGTTGTCCGGGATCAGCACCTTGTCGCCGGGCTTGAGCACCGCGAGCATCGTGACCGCGACCGCGGCCTGCCCGGACGGAACGAGCACGGTGCGCTCGCCGCCATGCAGCGCCGTCAGTTGCGCCTCGAGCGTCCGCGTCGTCGGCGTGCCGTGCAGGCCGTAGGTGTAGCCATCGAGGCCGCGCTGGTGCCGTTGCGCGAAGGCTGCGGGATCATCATAGACGATGGTCGAGGCGCGATAGGTCGGAACGGCCAGCGACGAAAAACCTTCGTGAGACACGGCGGGATGCTGAACGCAACGGGTGAGATCGTGCATGGAAACCTCGTGAGGGGATACTGCGCTGATCGTAACTCAACCCCCTCTCGCCAGAAAAGGCTGCGGAGGCATGACTGCCGCGCGCTGACTATCAGGACGTTGCGATCGGCGCCGGCTGCGTCGCCGCCTGCCGCAACGCCTGCGCGGTACGGCCCAGTGCCTCGTCGAGATCCGGCAGCGTGAGCAGGCCGAAGCCGAGCCGGAATACGCGCGGCTCGTCGCCGAACCACGATCCCGGCCCGACGCGCGTCTCGCGCCTGGCGAGCTCGGCGTGGAAGCGGCTCACCGCAGCGTCGTCGAACACCTCGCGCCTGAGCCTGATGCAGCACAGCGCGCCGGCATCCGGCCGGATCCATTCGATCAATTCGGTGTGCGCGTCGACGAAGGCCGCCGTTCGCACCAGTCCCGCAGCGAGATGGCGGCGCCGGTCGCGCATGATGGAGTTCAGGTCCTGCATGATGCGCAGCGCGATTGCCTCATCGACGACGGAATTGGAGATCGTCGTATTGAACTTGGCAAGCGCGAGCTGCGCGCGCAGCGCCCGGTCCTGCGTGACCACCCATCCGGTGCGGATGCCGGGCGCGCCATGACATTTGGAGAGCGACGCGCAGCTGACGATGCGGCGATCCAGGCCGACGAGGCTCGGGCGCACGTCAACATCGCCATACACGGCCTCGCGATAGGTCTCGTCGACCAGCAGGAAGGCGTCCGGGCAGATCTCGTCCATGCCAGCGAGCACGCCGCGCACCTCCTGCTCGGTCAGCGCAACACCGGAGGGGTTTTGCGGCGAGGCGAGGCTGACCAGGCGGGTTCGCGGGGTCAGCAATGATCGCAGACGATCGACGTCGAGCCGGTAGCCGTCGTCGAAACGTATCGGCAGCTCGCCGACATGCATGCGCACCGCCCCCAGCACGCTGCGCGCATTGGGAAACACGGGACGGCCGATCACCGCATCCGCGCCGGGCTCGCCGAGGATGAAGGCGATCAGGAACAGTGCCTGCATGCAGCCGACGGTGGCGATCACGTCGTCCCCGTCGACGCCGTGGCGCGCGGCGATCAGCTGGCGCAACGCCGCGCGGCCTTCGGTCGGGCCGTAGGCGAGCGCGAGATCCTCCAGCTCAGCCCCGAGGCCCTTCGCAAATATCTGGCCCAGCCTGAGATCCGGACCGAGGCTTTCGGCGAGGTCGTAGCGCATCTGCTCCGACGTCAAGGTCATGATGTCGTTGTGCGGGAAACGGCTGGGCACGTGGGGCATGGCAGGACTCCGGGGCGGCGAGCATCAGAAGCTACGGCGGCCTAGACCGCGCTGACAGATACAGACAACGAGAATTGCCACCAGAACAGATTCCGTGTTGGATGATCTGTATGGACCAGCGCACACCCCATCTGCCGCTCTACGAAACCCTCGCCGGCCGCGTCGTGGCCCTTGTCGACACCGGCGTTCTGCGCGCGGGGATGCGCGCGCCCTCCGTGCGTGTCTTTGCCGCCCAGCATGGCGTCAGCCTGACCACGGCGCTGCAGGCCTACCGGCTGCTCGAGGACCGCGGCGTGCTCGAGGCCCGGCCGAAATCCGGCTTCTACGTCACCAGCCTGACCCACACGCGGCGGCCGCCGCCGGCGGCCTCGCAGCCGCCGCAGCGCGCCACGCAGGTCTCCGTCAGCAATCCCGTGTTCAGCGTGCTCGCCTACGCGACCGATCCGTCCTATGCGCCGCTGGGC
>JBARNF010001202.1:0-3816 GCA_049802835.1 Bradyrhizobium sp. | reverse complement strand
GCGCGGGGACGGGCTGGCTTTGCGAGGCGCGTTGCGCGTGAGTCTGAGCGGCAGCTTGCGTGCCGATCAGCGCCAGGATGCAGGGAGCAAACAAATAACGCACAGATGACAGCATGGCACCTACCGTGAGCCGGACATGGCGGCGAGTTCGCGCTGCGCGGTCTCGCGCAGCGCGCCGAGGGTGGTCTCGAGACGGGTGATTTCTTCGGTCGTCAGTCCGCGCCGGCCCTTGTAGGGCGCAAGCAGAACCGCCTCGGTCGCGCGCGCGGCCTGTCCGGTCGCGACGAAGCCGACGGTCGGACCCACGCCGCTGATCCCATGGATGCGGCGGTAGGCTTCCCCCACCGCGTCGACGACGGCGGTCTCCTCGCCGACCAGACGAGGCAGCGCCGCATAGGTATCGTCGATCTTGCCTTGAAGGGTCGAAGCGTAGCGCTGGCGGACTTTCGCAAGCTGCTCGGCGAACAGGTCGATCGGCATGATGCGGCTTTCCTGGACGGCCGAGACGCCCAAAGGCTTGCATGACTGAGTTAACAAATTTTCAGATGAAATTGATAATCAGACCGAAATACGAAGTACCTCGGTAGGCAAGATAATCTGATAGCAATTATAGAATTGGTATTATTGTAGTATAATCACCATACAGTGGAGATTATTACATACAGTAGTAATGCTTGTGCCGGTATCATAATGCGTTTTAACGGAAAAGCTGGTGGTATTTTGTCAATTTACTATTGCCTAACCACGTCGCCAAGCTGATCGGGGTTATGGGAAGAGTCCGCATTCCAGGTTCATTTCCGGCGGCGATGATGTCGGACCGAACCAGCGGATCCCAGGGAGCGAGATGCGTTCACAGTTGCCGACGGTTGCTCCCAGCGCCGCGTCGCGATGGCGATGGACGGCGCAACGCGCATGGACGCGACGTGTGCGGCATGTCCTGCCGATGCTCATGGCGGCGGCATTGGGCGTCGCGCTGTCGCTTACGGCGTGGTCCGTCGTTTCGCATTGGGAAGATCGCGCGGCGGAAAAGGAACTCAGCGAGATCATCCAGCGTCGGGTCAATATCGTTCAGCACGGGATCGACGAATATCTGAGCAAACTGATCGCGCTGCGCGCCCTGTTCGAGTCCTCGGACCGGGAGGTCAGCCGGAACGAGTTCGAGGCTTTCGCGGGCCGGCTGCTGCAAGGCCAAACCGCCATTCAGTCCATGTCCTGGATCCCGCGCGTCACGCGCGAGGAGCGCCCGGCGGTCGAGGCGGCGGCGCGCGCCGACGGCCTCACCGGTTACCACATCAAATTCGTCGCCGGGAACAACCAGCTCCTCCCCGCGCTGGAGCACGACGAGTACTTCCCGATCTATTATTCGACCGAGAAGCCCAGGACATCGCCGGTCTATGGCATTGACCTGCGGTCCGAGCCGATGCGGCGCCGGACGCTCGAGCGCTCGCGGGACGCCGATGTGATAGCGGCGTCGGAGAATTTCCAACTGCACACCGGTACGGGCAATCGGTACGGCTTTTTCCTGGTGCTGCCGGTGTACCGAAGAGGCCTCGCGCACGACGGCGAGGAGGAGCGGCAGCGCCATCTGATCGGCTTCGTCCAGGGCGCTTTTCAGACGGCCGTGATGATCGATACCATCCTCCTCAAATCGACATTGCCGCGAGGATTGGACCACTATCTGTTCGCCGCCGGCGCCGACGCGAACGCCTTGCCGATCTCTGTTCATGAGTCCCGTCTTCGCACCGGTCCGGCCGAGGCGAAGCCGCTCGGCGCGCTCACCGCCGGACCGCACTGGACCGACACGCTCAAGGCCGGCGACGGACGTTGGACGCTGGTGACGGTCGCCACGCCCGTGGCGCTGGTCGATGGCAGCCATGCGCGCGCGTGGACCGTGCTGATCGCCGGCCTGCTGCTCAGCGCCGCCGTCGCCGCGTCCATGTGGTCGTCGGCGCGCTACGCTCTGCGCCTGTTGCAGGCCAACGAGCAGATTTCCGCGCTGGCGCAGAAAGATGCCCTGACCGATCTCGCCAACCGCCGCGCCTTCTTCGACCGGCTCACCGCCTGCTTCGCCGCTTGCGGGCGCGGCGCCAGCCCGTTCGCCGTACTTTATTTCGACCTCGATCATTTCAAGGACGTCAACGATACGCTCGGCCACCCGGCCGGCGACGAGCTGTTGCGGCAGGTCGCGCGGCGCCTGGAGGGGCTGGTGCGAGCGAGCGACCTCGTGGCCCGCTTCGGCGGCGACGAGTTCGCGGTGCTGCAGACGGAGGTCGGCGAAGCGACCGCGGCCGGCACGCTGGCGGCCAAGATCGTCGACACGCTGGCCGCGCCCTACAGGATCGGGACGAACGAGGTGCGCGTCACCGCCAGCCTCGGCATCTCGTTCTATTCCGCGGAGCTCGCCGGACCCGAAGCCGTCATGATACAGGCCGACCTCGCGCTCTATCGCGCCAAGGAGGACGGCCGCAATTGCTACCGCTTCCACAGCGGCAATCTCGATCTGGAAGTGCGTGAGCGCGTGAGCGTCGGCGACGAATTGCATCTCGCTCTCGGGCGCGGCGAGCTTGAGCTCCATTATCAGCCGCAGGTGGAGATCGCCTCCGGACGGGTGGTCGGGCTGGAGGCGCTGGTGCGCTGGAACCATCCGACGCGCGGCCTCGTCCTGCCTTCGGTCTTCATCCCGATCGCCGAGCGGATGGGCACCATCGTCCCGCTCGGGCAATGGGTGTTCGAGGAGGCCTGCCGGCAGATGAAGCTGTGGGCCGACGAGGGCATCGCGCCTCAGGTCGTCGCCGTGAACTTTTCCGCGGCGCAGTGCAAGCGCTCCGAAGTCGACCGGACCATCGCCGACAGCCTGACGCGCTGGGGCATCCGGCCCGGCGCCATGGAGGTCGAGCTCACCGAATCCGTGCTGATGGACGTGGCGGAGAACAACAACGACGTGCTCGACCGCCTGCGCCAGCTCGGCGTGCGGCTGGCGATCGACGATTTCGGCACCGGCTATTCGTCGCTGCGCTATCTCACGATCTACAACGTGTACCGGCTGAAGATCGCGCAGGAGCTGATCTTCGGGGTCACCAGCGATTCGCGCAACGCCACAGTGGTGCGGACCGCCATCCGTCTCGCCCGCGACCTCGGCCTCGAGTGCGTCGCCGAAGGCGTGGAGACGGCGGCGCAGGCCACCTTCCTCGTCGCCGCCGGCTGCGTCTACGCGCAGGGCTATTATTTCAGCCGGCCGTTGAATCGGGAGCAGACGACGGAGCTGCTTCGCCGCAGGACCGTGTCCGCCCCGGCCCCGCATCGCGCCGGCGAGCTCATGATCGCCTCATGAGGGCGTAGCGCGGAATCGAGGTGACCGTCAGTTGTGCCGGTGCGTCGCGTGGGCGTGCCCGCGCCGGCTGAAGACGATGCGCACGAGATCGGCGGCGTTCCTCGCGCCCATCTTTTCCATGACGCGCGCGCGATGGACCTCGATGGTGCGCGGGCTCACGCCGAGGCTGCGGCCGGACTCCTTGTTGGATTGTCCGAGCGCGATGTGCACCAGGATCTCCCGTTCGCGCGCCGTCAGGAGGTCGCGGCCCGGGAACTGCAGCGGCAGGATGCCGGCCGCCGTGCCGGTCGGAGCGCTGCGCAGCGCATCGATCGTCTCGCGCACCCGCACCACCACCTCGACCGGATCGAACGGCTTCTCGATCAGATCGAACGCGCCGTCCTTGATCGCCTGAACGGCCATGGGAATGCTGCAATGACCGGACATGATGAAGACGGGCGCGGGATAGTTCCTGTCCGTGAGCTCCTTGAGGATGTCGATGCCCG
>JBARNF010001201.1:0-3334 GCA_049802835.1 Bradyrhizobium sp. | reverse complement strand
CGACATCAAGCAGCCCGACATCAAGCCGGCCGAGGTCAGGCCGGCGGATGCGAAGCCGGCCGAGGCGGCGGGCGCCATGAAATCGGGTGACGGCAAGCCGGCCGAAGCCAAGCCGGTGCAGTCGGCGGCGGCCCCGCCGCTGACCACGGGCGCGGTGACGCCTCCGGCCGCGGCCAAGCCCGCGCCGCAGATCCAGCCGAGCGCGACGTTGCCGCCGGTGCAGGGGCTGGACTAGAGGCAGCTGCCAGAGCTTCTGCCCCAGCGGCTGCCACGACAACACTGTCATCGCCCGGCGCGACCGGGCGATCCAGTAAACACCAGCATCTCGGTTGCTCACGACTGTCTCAGCGTACTGGATGCCCGCCTACGCGGGCATGACGGCTTGGTTCGAAGCAGCCTGAGGAGAATCCCAACCACCTTTGGTCGCGTTATTCGTGCTGCCCGGCGGCCTTCAGGATCAGATCTGCGACCTCCTTCGGATGTGACACCAGTGAGAGGTGCCCGGCATCCAACTCGAACGTGGTTGCATGCATGCGGCTGGCGAGGAAGCGCTCGAAACCCGGATCGATCGTCTTGTCCTGCTTCGAGACCGCATAGAAGGACGGCTTGTCGTGCCACGCCGCCTGCGTGGTGCGGCCGGCGAAGATCGTCGCTGCGGTCGGCCATTGCACCGCATAGAGCTCCTTCGCCGTCGTCGCATCGACGCCGTTGGCGAAGTACTTCAGGAAGGCGTCCTCGCTGAGCTTGGTATCGCCGTCATGGTCGACGATGCCGGCGCGCGCGGGCGGCATCGGATATTGCCCGGCGAGCTTGACGAAGTCCTCGCCGGCATCGGGCGCGCGTGCCGCGACATAGACCAGCGCGCTGACCTTCGGGTCGGTGCCGACCTCGCTCACGACCGTGCCGCCCCAGGAATGGCCGACCAGCACGGCCGGTCCATCCTGCTCGGCGAGCGCGCGCCGCGTGGCCGCGACCGAGTCGGCCAGCGAGGTCAGCGGATTCTGCACCGCCGTGACCTTGAGGCCGGCCGCCTGCAGATAGGGGATGACCTTGGCCCAGCTGGAGCCGTCGGCCCAGGCGCCGTGCACGAGCACGACGTTGGTGACCTTGGGCGGCGGCGCGGGCTGTGCGAGGGCAGGGCCGGCAAAGGCCGTCAGCGCGGCGACGAGCGAGAGGGTGCGAAGGACGTTCATGTCACGGGCTCCATTGGCTGGTTGGCAAGGTGATCATTGGCGTCTTCGCGAGGGCGGCGCAGGCCGTTACCGTCCGTCACGATCGTTTGATTGCACCGCAGCAACGCACAAAAAACGCCCCGGTTGCCCGGGGCGTTCCTGTCCTGAATGGCTGCTGTCGGTTAGGCGGCGGCCTTCTCGGCCGAGCCTTCGATCACCGGCTTCTCGCCAGCCTGCGCGGATGTCGAGATCGGGATCGAACGGGGCTTCTTGGCCTCGGGAACCTCGCGCACGAGGTCGACATGGAGCAGGCCGTTCTCGAGGCTGGCGTTCTTCACCACCACGTGGTCGGCAAGCTGGAAGCTGCGCTCGAAGGCGCGGGCCGCGATGCCGCGGTAGAGCAGCTCGGCCTTGGCCTTGCCGTTCTCGTTGGCGGCCTTCTCGCCCTTGATCGTCAGCGTATTTTCTTTCGCGACGAGCGAGAGGTCGTCCTTGCCGAAGCCCGACACGGCGACGGTGATACGGTAGGTATTCTCACCGGTCCGCTCGATATTGTAGGGCGGATAGCCGGGGCTGGTTTCGCTGGTGGCCTGGTCGAGCAGCGAGAACAGGCGGTCGAAACCGACGGTGGAACGGTAGAACGGAGTGAGATCGTAGGTCCGCATGGTCAAAGTCCTCCATTGAGCGACTGTGGGTGACCCGCCCGCCATCGGGCCGGGCCGTCGTGCAGCCTGATGCCTCACGGCACTGGTAGCGGCCTGCACGTTGCTGATATGGGTCGGTCGCGGCTCCGTTCAAGCCGTCCCGCCACCGGCTCTTTTTGCCGTTCCACCCCTTGATTCCCGGTGTATTTCACCTATTCGATGGCGCCTCATGACGCTCGTCTCGATTCCCGCCAATCCCGTCCCCGAAAACGTCACGGCCGGCACCATCAAGACTCCCGATGGCGCCGAGCTGCGCTTTGCGCGTTGGGCTCCGCCGGCCGGTCGCAAGGGGACGGTGTGCGTGTTCACCGGCCGCAGCGAGATGATCGAGAAGTATTTCGAGACCGTGCGCGACCTGCGCGACCGCGGTTTTGCGGTCGCCATCATCGACTGGCGCGGCCAGGGCCATTCGTCGCGGCGGCTGCGTGATACCCGCAAGGGCTATGTGCGCGCGTTCTCCGACTACGAGATCGACGTCGAGACTTTCGTGACCCAGGTGGTGATGCCGGATTGTCCGCCGCCTTACTTCGCGCTCGCCCATTCGATGGGCGGCACCGTGCTGCTCAGGCTGGCGCATTCCGGCAAGCGCTGGTTCGACCGCATCGTGCTGTCGGCGCCGATGATCGACCTGCCGGGCAGCCGCACCTCGCTGCCGGCGCGGTTGCTCTTGAAGGCGATGCGTGCCACCGGCCGCGGCGGCAGCTACGTGCCGGGCGGCAGCGACCAGCTCAGCGGGCTCGCGACCTTCGTCAACAACCCGCTGACCTCCGATCCCGTCCGTTACGCGCGCAACGCCGCGATCCTGGAGGAGGATCCGACGCTCGGCATCGCCTCGCCCACCGTGGCCTGGGCCGATGCTGCGTTCTCGGCGATGATGGCCTTTCGCGGCATGAACTATCCGTCGCAGATCCGTCAGCCTATCCTGATGCTGGCCGCCTCCAGCGACGCCGTGGTGTCGACGGCGGCGATCGAGGAATTCGCCTACCATCTGCGCGCCGGCTCGCATCTCGTCATTGCCGGCGCCAAGCACGAGATCCTGCAGGAGCAGGATCGCTACCGCTCTCAGTTCTGGGCCGCATTCGACGCTTTCGTGCCGGGCACGCCGTTGTTCGGGTGAGCCACCAGGCCCGTTGCTGGACACCCTGTGGTCTGCGGGCTAGACCTATCGGCCATCCTCGGGCGGTGACGGCTGGTTGTGAGTAAGGCGCAGAACAGATTGCAGGCGCAGGCGCTGCAGGAAGCAATCCACGCACTGCGCGCACGGCAGTTCGCGCGGGCCGAGCAGATCGCCGCCTCGATCCTGCGAACCAGCAAGACCGACCGGGCTGCGCTGTTGGTTATGGCGCATGCGCTGCTCGGCCAGCAGCGCGCCGGCGAGGCGATTGGGCCGCTGGAGAAGGCGGCGCTGCGCGGCAGCGATCCCGAACTCGAGACGCTGCTGGGCGCGGCCTTGTGCGA
>JBARNF010001200.1:0-4897 GCA_049802835.1 Bradyrhizobium sp. | reverse complement strand
GGCTCGTAACCGGCACGATAGGCGGCGGGAAACCCGATCTTCTCGTATTTGCTCAGCCGTTCGTCGCTGGCGCGCCGGGCGAATGCGGCATAATCGAGAATATCGGGATCGGGCTCGATCTGGCTGCTCATCTCTGACGCTCGCGCTCGCTGAACCGCGCCAAACTCTCGCACACGCGCTCGACTTCTCCGTCGGTCAGCTCGGGAAAGCACGGGATCGTCAGGACTTCGTCGGCGGCCCTTTCGGCATGCGGCAGGGCCGGAGCGCCGGCAAATACCGACTGCAACGCGGGCTGCCGATGGTCCGGAATCGGATAGTGGACCTCGTTTTCGATGCCGTCGCGCGCGAGATGCTCCCGCAGCTCGGCGCGGTTTTTGCTGCGCAAGACGCACAGATGGGCGGCATCGTCGCCCGATTTGGGGAGCAGCATCGCTGCGGCGCCGAGGGCCGCGCTGTAGCGGCGGACGATGTCCCGGCGCTTGGCGTTCCAGCCGTCGAGGTGGGCCAGCTTGAGGGTCAACACAGCCGCCTGGATTTCGTCGAGGCGGCTGTTGCGCCCGCCCGGCCGGACCGCCCGGTATTTCGAGCGCCATCCGTATTGGGCCAACTCTCTCGCCGCCTCGGCCAAGCCGTGGTCGTTGGTGACGATCGCCCCGCCGTCGCCGAGCGCGCCCAGATTCTTGGTCGGGTAGAAGCTGAAGCAGCCGATTGCCCCGAACGACCCGGCTTTCCTGTTGCCGCGCTCGGCCCCGTGCGCCTGCGCGCAGTCTTCGATGAGCGCGATTCGGGTACCGCGGGTGACGGCGGAGATGCGATCCATGTCCGCAAGCCGGCCGTAGAGGTGCGTGACGATCACCGCCTTGACCCGGGTCCCCAGGACCGCTGCGAGCGAAGCGGGCGCCATCGTCATCTGTTGCGGCTCGATATCCGCCAGGACCGGCCGCGCACCGGCGGCGAGGATCGCGGCAGTTGCATACATGCCGCTGTTGGGAGTCGTGACCACATCGTCTCCGGGCCCACAGCCGACGGCCCGCAACGCGATCTCGAGCGCGTCGGTTCCGTTGGCGAGGCCGACACAGTGGCGGGTGCCGCAGTAATCCGCAAACGCGCCCTCGAATGCCGCCGTACAAGGTCCGAAGACATAACGGCCGCTCGCCGCGACCCGCCGGATCGCGGCGTTTATCTGCTCGCCCAGCGTCTCGTATTGCCGTTTGACGTCGTTGAGCGGGACCGGAGCTTCGGCTACGGTATCCGTCTTTGTTCGAGAAATACGCGGGGCTGTGGGCGATGACATCCGCCGGCCTTACAAATAGTGACGCGCGTTCATCTTGTAGAAAGAAAGGGTGCGATCGACACCCTCGCGGAGGTGAACATCCGGCTGCCATCCCGTGACCGAACGGAACGCATTGTCGTCCGTGAAATAATCGCCGATATCGATGAGCTTCCGCTCGCGCGGGAACTCCTTCCGCTCCACCGTGCCTCCGACCTGCTCGATCATGAGGCTTGCCAGCTCCGCCAGACTGATCACGTCGGCGCCGCCGATGTTGAACGTCTTGCCCACGGTCGCCGGCGTGGTGGCCGCCGCGAGGAACGCCTCCACCGCATCGTCGACATACAAGAAATCGCGGCGTTGCCGACCACCCCAGAGCTCGATCGCACGGCGCTCGAGGAGGTTGCGGACCCAGATCCCCATGAAGGTTTGCCGGGCATCCTTGATGCGCATGTGCGGTCCGTATGTATTGGTCAAACGGAGAACGGTGGAGGGTATGCCATAATTGGCGTGATACAAAATATGGTAGGACTCGCCGGCGATCTTGTTGATCCCGTTGACGTCGACCGGGCCGACGGGATGCTTCTCGTCGACCGGCAGATACTGCGGCTTGCCGTAGACCTGGCGAGTGCTCGCGAAGACGATGCGCACGTGAGGATTGATCGTCCGGCATGTTTCGAGCAGCGAGAGTTGCGCCATGCAGTTGATCTCGAGATCCTCGAAAGGGGCATTCATCGAGTCCATATGGCTGGTCTGCCCGGCGAGATTGAACAGAAATTGGCAGTCGCGCAGCAGATAATGCAGGCCACGGACATCACGAATGTCCGAGATGTTGACCCGGACGCGGTCGCGGATCGCCTGAATGTTGAAAACATTTCCGCCGAAATTCGCGTTCATGCTGTCGATCAGCAGAACATCACAACCGAGATCGACCAGCCGGCGAGCCAGCGTCGACCCGATGAGACCGAGTCCGCCGGTGATGATCACCCTTGCGTTCGCCAGGTTCATTCGGATGCTGACGCCCGCGAGATCGGCGCTGGGGAAGGATACACATCGTTCATTCTCGAGTTGCGCCCCGCTCTTTGTCCCGTCCGGAAGCCTCGACGTGCTACCGGATTTCGCAACATCTTTCCACCGGGCGGCTCGCCTCTCGGGCGCGCCCTTCCACGGGCCGGGCACGGCGATGAGGACCGCATGGGCGCGTTCTCGGCGCCGCCCGCTGCCGGCTGCGCCTGCACCACGCCCTGGTCGACGAACAGGAACGGCATGCCCGCCTGCGGATCGTAGAGGAAGGCCTGCACATGGTATAGGGCATTTCGCAGCGCGCCGTGACCCCGATAAAGCCCTCCCCGGCCTTGGCGCCCTGCAGCTCCACCGGCGAGGAGCCTTTCGAAGGTTGGTGCCGAACACGCTTCGGAAGTTGGGGGGCCTGTCGATGGCTTTGGCGCTGCGTTAAGCGGCGGAATGTCGCAGCGCGGGTGCGCGAAGCGAGATCGACGAGCATCCGGACGGCGCACGCGCGGATTTCGACGGGCGCCATCCGCACGGCGCTTGCCGAGCTCACAAGAACGTCCACCAGGTCCACAAAAGCTCGCCAGCGGCGAAGAGCACGACAGGCGTGGCGCGCGACTTCTCGCGTCCGACCAGGAACATCGTTGCCACCTTCGGCGACTGCCTGCAGGTCGAGCTCTAGCCCGCCATTGAGCGCGGGGAAATGCGGGGGCGTCGTTGGCGGTGGAGAGGCCGCTATACCCGAACGCGACGACGACCGCCCCACCGACGACGACCTCGCCCAGGCGCATCTCGGCGGACCGAAGGGCTGCCCCGAGGGCGAGCCAGCGCCGATGACGCCGCAGCGCAAGAAGAAGACGCCGAAGGTCATCGATCCCGGACACACGGCCTGACGGTGCCTCTGTGCTTTAACTCCTCCACCCTTTCGGGGGGGCCGAAAAGGAAGAAGGGCCGCGCCCCGGGGGCCGCGAACACCAGGCGGCGAAGCATCAGCTACGGAGCGAGAACGGCGAGGCTGCGGCTTATTGCAATCCGAAATCGGTGATGCGCGCCCAATATGGAGTCATACGGAACCCGGTTAATCAGCTCCTTCGTCATCGCCGGGCTTGACGCGGAGCCTGTCATCGGGCCGCGCGAAGCGCCGGCCCGTTGGCGCCGGCCCGGTGATGACGCCGAAGTCATCAACCGGATTCCGTATCAGACCGCTATCGCATGCAAATCCGGATTGCGCTCTTTCTGATCGTGTTCTCGACGCTTCAATCCCGACCGCGCCATGGCGACTTCCGACACGCACGTACACGGAGTAAAGACACAAGGATCACACAGACCGGACTTGAAGTGCTTGCATCCCGTAAGGATCTTGTTCGGGTTGGTCCTGGGATCGGACAGGCCCCGATAATGCTCGAAGACATGCGAGTTCCAGATTTCGGTGACGTCGTGCTCCAGAATGTTCATGGTGCCTCTCACCTTGAGGCACGACAGGAAGCTTTCCGGCAAATAGCTCTCGAACGGGCAAGGACTGCATTCGCCGCAGGCGTTCACGTAAATCATCGTGGTGGCTGCTTTGCACGTGATGAAAAAGAACGGCAGGCCGACCTTGCGGTAGAGATATTCTCCCAGGAGCGGGCGCGCATGCAATTCGACCGTGGGCCACTCGTTCCTGGTCACGAGCTCCTTCAATTCGAACAGGTGCCCGATCGCCTTCTCCCAAAGCTCGGGATTCGACACGGAATCCGAACAGTCGTCGGTGCCGCGGCCGATGTTGAGTTTCAGAGATACTCTGAGGGTGGGCAGGCCCCAGTCCTTGGTGAGTTCATAGGCGGTCGATAGCTGCGACATGTTCTGAGCGGTCAGCACCCAAAATACCTTTGGTGCCAGTCCGGCGTCTAGCATGTTGCGAACGCCCCTTGCGGCGAGCGCGAATCCGTTCTGATGCAGCGTCTGCGTGGCGTAATCTTCCGCCGTCGTGCCATACAGGCTGATTTGATAGTAATTGAGGCTGTCCTCGATCTGCTTGAGGGACTTGGCAATGGCCGGAGTGACCAGAGAGGCGTTGGTGCTGAACGACAGAATCATCCCCTTTTCGGCCGCGTACTGCATGAGCGGGATCATGTCCTTACGATAAAAGGGCTCGCCGCCGAGCACGCGCAGGAAAAGGACGCCGCCGTCATAAAGCTTATCGATGACAAGACGAGACTGCTCTGCGTCGAGCTCGTCCAAACGACGGCGTCCGCTGTTCGAAAAGCAGAACGTGCAGCCGAAATTTCAGGCTGTCGTAATGTCCCACTGAGCGAGAAGAGGTGTACAATAGTCGCGCATGAACCCTCGCGATCAGGCGATGCACGCGTTCGCTCTTGGGGCGCTAAGAGCAGCTCACTTTGGACGGATCATTGGGCGCAGCCTTGGCATCCCTGGCAGCCCTGACATCCTTGGCAACCTTGCGTGCCCTCGGCCTTGAGGCCGATCTCAACGAAGGCGGCGCGCGCGCGTTTTAGAACGTCGCTCCTGACCTTGTTGAAGTTGTTGATCATCACCTGATCGCAGATAATGTCGCGCTCGCGTAACGTCTTGATCGGGCTGACGAGCATTTCATACAAAAAGACATCATCCACATCG
>JBARNF010001199.1:0-2379 GCA_049802835.1 Bradyrhizobium sp. | reverse complement strand
CTTTCGTGCCCACCAACTGCTCGGCGCGGAAACAATCCGCGCCGAAGTGGTCGAGATGACAGAGCGCGATATGGCGCTGCGCGCGATCATTGAGAACGTGCAGCGGCAAGACATGAACCCGATGGAGGAAGCGCGATCGTTCCAAAGCCTCATCGATGAGGGAATGACCGTCGCGGATATTGTCGAGGCGCTCGGTTTCAAGGGCCGGGACCGCGTACAGAATCGGCTCAACCTGCTCGCTCTCGACGCTCCAATCCAGACGCTTGTGCAGTCGGGGCAGCTCACGACGTCGATGGCGTCGGCGATCGCGCTTGCACCGGCCGACCAGCAGACCCGCCTTGTCCGCGAGATCACCACGGGCACCCTGCGCACCGTCGATCAAGTCCGACACGCTGGGCAGGCGATGCGAGACGCCTTCGAGCAGCTCGACGCATTCGGCAGCATCACACCGCCGGCGCCGACGAAAGCGGAGCTGGAAGCGGTGACAGCGTTGGAACGGAAGATCGAGGCCGTCGCCCGAATGGTTGTCGACGGTTTCAAGGAAGGACAATGCGTTGCTGCGCAGCGCGTCAGGCCCGATCGCGTAAAGACAATGGCAGACCAGCTCACGCTGATCCGTCAGCACGTCCTCAATATGGAACACCAGTTGCGTTGCGTAGCCGCTCAGATCGACATCACCAAAAGCATCTCACAGGAAGCACCGTTGAATGAAGATCCTCGCAATCAAGCAACCCTGGGCGTCCCTGATCATCACCGGGGGGACCAACGTCGCAACGTTCGCCGTCGAGCGAAAGGACATTGAGAACCGATCGAAGATGACGAAGTACCGGGGGCCGCTGCTCGTCCATGCTTCCGCTAAGCCCGACGCCCTGATGACGTCTCGCGAGTTGGAGAAGCGCTACGGCGTGCGGCCCCCGGATGAGCAGCCGGTTGGCGGCATCATCGGAATTACTGAAATACTCGATTGCGTCGAGACGCACCCGAGCAAGTGGTACCAGCGCGGAAACTACGCTTATGTGCTGGGCAAGAGCCGTCCGCTGCCCTTCATCGAATGGAAGGGCATTCAGACAATCCAGGCAGCGCCCGCGTCGCTGCTCAGGAAACTTGGACTGTAAAAATGGATCACCAATGCAGAACGAAAATGACGCCCGCGACCTGCGCACCATGCAGATGCTCAACGACCTGCGCGCCGACGAAGGCAATGAGCTGTTGCTCATTTGCCCGAACCCGGATTTCAACGGCCAGCCGAACGAGCGGATCGATGTCGCCGCCGACTGGACCGGCTGGAACCCTGTCAGCTTCGCGGGCGACACGCTGCACGATGCAGTGAAGGCCGCCCACGATGTGATGACTGCTCACAAGCGCGCGAGCGGCTAAGCGACCAGCTTGGCCGTGTCCAACTGAGTGCAGACCAACGAGAGCCAGTGGCCAACCTTGCGGCGCATGACAAGCGACTGGCTCTCGTCCTTGCTGAAAGCAAGGAACGGAAGCGACGACGCCTCGACAAACTCAGCAGCTCGCTCGTCCAGCTTCGGGACGTCGATGATCTTGTGAGTTTCGAACACGTGCGTTGGCACGTTGCTGATGCCGGCAAAAAAGCTGGCATCGTTGATATGGTTCGTCACCAGAAAATGGCGGGCGCTGGCAAGCGCCGACGACGCGGACGCCACCTCGTTGAGCGACGCGACGCTGCTGCCGAGAACGTGCAGCACCGTGATATCAATCTTGCCTTCCCGAGCCATCTCCAAGAAGCCCAGTTCCGCCAGATCCTTGATGCAGCGCGACAGCAGCCCGGCCCGAATATCGATCAGGGTGACCGGCGCCAGGGGCAGCGCATCGAACACGGCGACCTGCCCGTCAGAATGCGTTAGGTCGACCAGCTCCGCGTCCGGATGGAAGCGGCGCAGCACGCCATTGGGCGTCTCGTTCTCGGTGTCGAATGCGCGCGTCCGGACGCCTCGATCCTCAAGGTACGACAGAACAGCACGCGAAACGAAAGTCTTGCCAACGCCGCCTTTGTCAGCGCCGACGACGATAACGGCCGGTTTAGCCATGAGATTTCCCCTCTCACTCGAATGAGGGGCCAGATTGAGCGCCAGCGGCGCCAGCGGCTCGGCCCCGGCCGCCGCTGTCAGAGATTGCGTCCCGGCCGGAACAGCCGTCAGAGAGCGGCAGAAGCCGTCCTAACCGCATGTCGATTTTACGACCTGTCCGGAGGCTACGGTCCGCGCAACAAAATTGGATGGAACAGCGTCTCGCTCCAATAAAGTTTCGCGCGCTACGTCAGCTCGTTCGCTTGCGCGATCAGCTCGTCCAGCGTGTTCGCCGTCCGGAGACCAGCGAAAGCATCGCCCCCGACGCCCCGGCACTGCACATAGA
>JBARNF010001198.1:0-5289 GCA_049802835.1 Bradyrhizobium sp. | reverse complement strand
TTTGAGGCCTGCAGGGCCGCAAGCGCGACTGCGACCTCCTCCAGCCGTCCCAGCGCTCCGATCGGCTTCGTCAGCTGCGCCTGGCGCGCCAGAGCCGCCTGCCGATGGGTTTCGGACGCAGCCGCACATTCAACGCTGATCCATTCTGGGAGCACCACGGATCCTTTCAGCTCTGCTCAGTGTTGCGACGATTGCCATTGCGACACGGCCAGCACAAGCGCATGCACGAAGTCCCTTTGAGCGCAGGATGCGAACAAAGCAGGCTCATTGGCAGAACCTGGGCATGCCCAATGGCCTGATTGTCATCCACCTGTCATCGAACCGGTCGAGACGTGACTGCCCACCAGCCCGAAAGACTCGCATGGATTACTTCCGCCGCTTCACCTTCCTGTTCGCCGCGCCCGTCTTCGAGACCGATGATCTCGCCGGCGTCCGCTTCAACCAGATCATCGAGGAGATCCAGCGCTCGGGCTTCGAGGTCGTACGCGCCCGCAAACTCGAGGATGCCGAGATCGCGGTCCAGACCGATGCCGCGATCGGCTGCATGGTCGTCGAGTGGGGCAAGAAGGGGCTGGAAGGCAAGACGGCGTCGCTGATCAACCTGATGCGCCGGCGCGGCTTGGATTTCCCGATCATCCTCCTGATTCGGCGCAAGCGATTCGAGGACCTGCCGGTGGAGGTGCTCGACTTCATCGACGGCTACGTCTTCCTGTCGGAGGAGACCCCAGCCTTCATCGCCAAGAACCTGATCAGCCGGCTGAAGCAATATGCCGAGACGCTGAAGACGCCATTTTTCGGCGCACTCGTCGACTATGCCGAGGAAGGCAACCAGCTCTGGACCTGCCCCGGGCACAATGGCGGCGTGTTCTACAGCCGCAGCCCGATCGGACGGGTGTTCGTCGAGCATCTCGGCGAGGCCGTATTCCGCGACGATCTCGACAATTCGGTGCTCGATCTCGGCGATCTCCTGACCCATGAAGGTCCAGCGCTCCGCGCGCAGAAGGAGGCGGCCCAGATCTTCGGTGCCGAGAAGACCTATTTCGTCCTCAACGGCACCTCCACCTCCAACAAGGTCGTGCTCGGGGCGCTGGTCACCGACGGCGATCTCGTGCTGTTCGACCGCAACAACCACAAGGCCGCCCATCATGGCGCGCTGCTGATTTCGGGCGGCGTCCCGATCTACGTGCCCACGGTGCGCAATCCCTGGGGCCTGATCGGGCCGATGCGCTGGGACCTGCTCGACGAGGAGCATCTGCGGCAGCAGATCCGCGACAACCCGCTGGTCAAGGATCCCGACGCGTGGCGCAAGGAGCGCCCGTTCCGCGTCGCCGTGGTCGAGCAGTGCACCTATGACGGCACGATCCACAGCGCGGAGATGATCCTGAAGCGCATCGGCCATCTCTGCGACTACATCATGTTCGACGAGGCCTGGGCGGGCTTCATGAAATTCCACCCGCTGTATGCCGGGCGCTTCGCCATGGGCCTCGGCGAACTCGGACCGGACGCCCCCGGCATCATCGCCACGCAGTCCACCCACAAGCAGCTCGCGAGCTTCTCGCAGGCATCCCAGATCCACGTCAAGGATCGCCACATCAAGGGGCAGCGCCGACGGGTCGAGCATCGCCGCTTCAACGAAAGCTTCATGCAGCACGCCTCGACCTCGCCGTACTATCCGCTGTTCGCCTCGCTCGACGTCGGCGCCCAGATGATGAAGGGCCGCTCCGGCGAGGTGCTGTGGGACGACACGATCCGGCTCGGCATCGAACTGCGCAAGAAGATCCGCGCGATGCGGCGCGAGTTCGAGGAGAAGGAGAAGGACGCGGCCCGGCGCTGGTTCTTCGAGCCGTTCGTACCGGATCGGGTGTCGATTCCCGATGCGGCCAGTCCGGACGCTCGCCACGACGTGGCCTGGGAGGCGATCTCGACCGACCAGCTCGCGACCGACGCCTCGCTTTGGCAGCTCGCGCCCGGCGTGGCATGGCACGGCTTTCCGGATCTCGCCGCAGGCTTCGCCATGACCGATCCGAACAAGCTGACGCTGCTGACCCCCGGCTTCGATCGGGTCACGGGCGGCTATGCCGATCACGGCATCCCCGCCCCGGTGGTCGCGCAATATCTGCGCGAGAACCGCATCGTGGCGGAGAAGAACGATCTCAACTCGCTGCTGTTTCTGCTCACACCGGGCGTCGAGGCGAGCAAGGCCGGCACCCTGATCAGCGGGCTCGTCGCATTCAAGCGGCTGCACGACGACAACGTGCTGCTGGAGGACGCCATCCCGGAATTCACGCGCAAGCGTTTCGCGCGGTACGGCAAGGTGCGGCTGCGCGACCTCTGCGCCGAGATGCATCGATTCTACCGCGAGGCCGACGTGAGCGCGCTGCAGGCCAAGCAGTTCCAGCCTCAGCACATGCCGGAGATCGCGATGTCGCCACGTGAGGCGGCACGTGCGCTGGTGCGCAACGAGGTCGACTACCTGCCGATCGATCAGATCGCGGGACGCATCGCGACAACGCCTTTCGTGGTCTACCCGCCGGGCATCGCCACCATCGTGCCAGGCGAACGACTCGCCGACCGCGCCAAGCCGATGATCGACTATCTCAAGATGTTCGAGCGCGCCTTCAACACGTTCCCCGGCTTCGACGTGGAAATTCAGGGGCTCTATAAGGAGCTCGACGAGTCCGGGCGGATCCGGCTCTATACCTATGTCTGTGCAGAGTAATCCGAACCATGGACGGTGCGACCACAAGTCTCGAGACCGAACCGCCGGTCATCGTCCGGCCGTCACGTGACGAGGACGTCGACGCGATGCTCTCGATCTACCGGCGTCACGTTCGCCGCGGGGTCGAGGACAGCGCCGCCGGTTCGGGGGCTCCGGAGCCGGATGACCTCAAGCAGCGGCGCAAGAATCTGCGCAATCAGCGCCTGCCGCACCTGGTGGCAACGTTTCGCGGCGAGGCCGTCGGCTACGCCTATGTCGTGCAGTTCAGGAAGCGGCCGGCCTACCGGTTTGCGGTCAAGCACTCGATCTACGTGCATCACGAGCATCTCGGCCGCGGGGTTGGCCGGCTGTTGATGCAAGCTCTGATCGACGCCTGTGCCGCTGCCGGGTATCGCCAGATGATCGGCTACATCGACGCGGACAACACCGCTTCGCTCGGCATCCACGAGCGCTTCGGCTTCGTCCGGGTCGGACTGCTTCCAGGGGTTGCGTACCGCTATGGCCGCTGGTCCGATACGGTGATGGTGCAACGCTCCCTCGGCCCGGGCGCCAGCGGGGCACCGCCCCCGGGACTCGGCAGCTAACGACTGCCGCGACCGGAAGCCGTGCCGGCCGCATACCCCGGCTGTCCGGACGCCGGTGCTGAACGGGTCTGCCGGGAGACCTCTTGCATTTAACGACCGAACGGTCATTATATATGGACAATGGTACGAAATACCTCAGCAAGGTTGCCTCGAGGCCGCCCTCGAGAGTTCGACCCGGACCAAGCCGTCGCGCGCGCGATGGAGGTCTTCTGGTCGCGCGGCTATCACGGCACCTCGCTTCCGGACCTGCTTCAAGCGACGAAGCTGTCGCGCGGTAGCCTCTATACCGCCTTCGGCGACAAGCACGGCCTGTTCTTGCGGTCCCTCGACCGCTACATCGACGACGCTCTCGCACGGCTCGAGACCGAGCTCGACTCCCGGCAGAACGCGCTTTCGGGCCTGCGTGCCTGTCTCGACGGCTATGTCGATCGCACCAGCGGTGCCAAAGGAAAGCGCGGATGTCTGGTCGTGGCGACGGCGATGGAACTTGTTGCGCATGACGCCGAGGTCGAAAAGCGCATCCGCCACTTCTTCACGACGATGGAACGGCGGCTCGCTGACGCGTTGGCTCGCGCGCGGGCCGAAGGCGAACTGGCGGACGGAGTCGAGCCTTCGAGCGCCGCACGCATCCTGCTGTGCCTGGTCGAAGGCCTCCGTGTCGTCGGCAAGACGGGGATTGATCGAACCGTGTGGCAAACCACAGTCGACGCACTGTTCGACCGTTTCACGAAGTAGATGACAGCGTGAGCACCAAGCTCCACAAGCAGTTCTATATCTGGACCAAACGGTCGTGAAAGAGGTGTCCATGTCGCCGGTCGAAATCGCTTGCGCGTTGCTGGTGCCACTGCTGTGGGGATTCCAGTTCGTTGTCATCAAGGTTGGTCTGACGGCATTTCCTCCGCTGTTTTTTCTCGGCCTGCGCTTCGTGGTCATCGCCGCGCTCGTGCTTCCGTTCGTCGGGCGCCCCACGCGGCGCGAGCTTGGGCCGATCGTCGGGATATCGATCTTCATGGGCGGCCTGAATTTCGGACTGGTCTATGCCGGACTCGCACTCGGCCAAGCGGGTGTATTGGCAGTCGCGTTCCAGCTTCAGACACCATTCACGGTTCTGCTCGCCTGGCCGTTCCTCGGCGAGCGGCCACCGCTGCGGGTGGTCCTCGGCGTCGGGATCGCATTCGCAGGCGTTGCACTCACGGTCGCCGCGCCGACGGTGCCGGTCGAACTCCTCCCGACCTTGCTGGTCATCGGCGCCGGGCTTGCCATGGCGATCGGAAACGTGCTCACCAAGCGTTACGGTCCGTTCGAGCCTCTGAAGCTCATGGCCTGGGTGTCGCTCTTCACGGTGCCGCAAGTTTGGCTGGCCTCGGCCTTGCTCGAGCGCGGTCAACTCGCCTCGCTGCACACCTCCTCTCCGCTGGCTTGGCTGGCCTTTGCCTACACCGTCGTGCTCGGCGGGATCGCGGGCTTTGGTCTGTGGTTCTGGCTGATCGCGACCTGCTCGATGGCCCGGCTTGCGCCCTACGGGCTGCTCCAGACGGCCTACGCGATAGCGAGTGGCGTGATTTTCCTGCACGAGCCGCTGACGGCGCGCCTTGCCGCAGGAGCGCTGATCTGCATCTGCGGCGTGGCTATCACCCAAAGCCGGTCCTTTGCTCGGCCCGGCGCACCATCACGCTCTGCGCGACCGTCGAGAACCACGCCGCCTGAGCCCGTTCATCATTCGCGATAGACTCAAAGGCTCGTGCTTTGGGCCACGGAGCGCTTGGTCGCCAAGGGGATGAAGAGCGGCACGCTCACCGCAGCGATCAAACCGGCTGGCGTCCCGAAGCTGTCGCGTCAGGACGGAAAGTCGGCTGACTTCACCCGGATGCGATCAGCGTGCAGCGACCAATCGCGCAGCGCCTGCTGCTCGCAAAATCTCTTCTTTGCAATTTCAGTGGCTTGGCCTTCACTCTCGGCATCAACTTCAAGCGTGCACTGACAGAT
>JBARNF010001197.1:0-8305 GCA_049802835.1 Bradyrhizobium sp. | reverse complement strand
TCTCGGCGGCCAGCGATCTGACCTATACCGATCAATGCAATGCCGGCATCGGCGTCGGCATCGATGGCACGGCACCGTTGCCCGGCTACGGGGTTCCGCTGTTGAACAACGGCAATCATAACTGGGTATCGGCGCCGGCTGCGGCGGCCGGCCTGTCCGAGGGACTGCATTATGCGACGGTGCTCGGCGGCACCAATGCCGGAACGCTCACCTACAACAATGCGGCCCTTACCCTGAGGGCGACCGGCTAGTCGGTCATTTCTTCCACATCGAACGAAGTGGCTTTCTCGCAGTCCGCTATGCCCCAATGGCTACCGTATTTTGCAAGGCAAAAAATGTTGCGATGGACCTGGAGCGGACAATGTCCGTCGATCGGTCATGAAGAAATGTCGATGCCAAGCCGTCGCGCTAAATCTGCAACGTACACCGGATGTCCGGGATTGCGCGTATGATCGCGGGCTTGTAGCGCGAGCAAGCGCTGCGCCTCGCCACGCTCTCCGCGCTCAAACAATATGAGCGCGCAGACAATTCGAGGAACGGCAATCAAGTCGTTGTTATCGGCAACGTGGCCAAATTCAGTGAGAATTTGATCGCGACACTCGAAACGACGAAATAGTGGAAACGCTTCGATCTCCAAGAGCCGCCCGATCTCATCGGCGACCGTGTCGTAGTATGAAATCGCCCACCAGGGTTCGCCTTTCGCGCTCCTGCCAAGTCTAGAGCGAATGCAACAATTATAGTCGCGGATGATCTTTTTCGGGGCGCCGCCGCCATGGTGCCGCGCCACCTCAGGCACGTAGATCCCAAGGTTCACGGCAAATCGGCCGTACTGATTTTCTCTCAGACCAGGAATATATGTGGTTCCTGGAGGATCGAACGATCCCATCTGAAAGCCAACGACCTGAGTCAGACCATCCGACGTCGTTCGGTTATGTGTGCGGCCATGTTTGCTAAACCCGAACTGGCGCAGCCGCGGCGTCAGGCGCTGCTGCAATTCATCCATCCCGGCGACCAACTCTGATTTCACCATTGTTGCCTAGCACTACTGTTGTCGGACGTTATCATGCACGTACGAGACCGTAACCCCAGCGCCGCCTGTCCGCTATGGGTCAGTAGCGACCAGGCAGATCTGACGGTAGCGCAAACCATGTGCGCATTTTCCCGAAAACGGACGTTTTCAGGGCACGATGGTTGCTGAACACCCTGGATACCCAAACAGAAGTTGGAGCCGTTCAGATCGGCCGAAGCTTGCGACCAGGTCGGACGTTTTCTTTCAATTGCAGTGTCGGAGACGTGAAGCATGCGATCGGTCATCGCAGCGAACGCGCGCGCGTCGGCGCGCGAGAGTTGTTGGGGGGCGTGGTGATGGCGGTTCCGCTCGATCAGGGGGCGCTCACGCAGGAGGTGATGAACCTCAAGGATGGGCATGCGGAATTGCGCAAGGAGTTCCGCATTCTCGACACCAAGATGGACAACGGCTTTGCGCTGCTGTCGCAGAAGCTGGACACGCGGAGCAAAATCGACTGGGCGCCGATCAGCATCCTCGTCGGCTTCCTCCTGAGCATCGGCGGCGCGCTCTATTGGCCGGTGCGCGAGGCTCAATCGAAGACCGAGGCGCAGGTCGAAAACATGCGGCGCGAGGACGAAGCGCGGGTAGTCAAGCTCTGGGACGAGCATAGCCGCATCGCGCGCGATCTCGCTTATCTGCAGGGGCAGATGCATCCTCTACCGAAGCCCTGAGGGCAGGGGCACGAGACGAGGCTAGATCGGCGATCCCCGGCGTGCCAGCCGATCGCCCGCGCCTTCACCTCTCTAACCGTCGATAAATCGCTGAATTGATCCTCGCCACAACGAGCCTCGTTCGTGGCGGGGGCCGGAGCGCGTCAACGCTCCAAACCGCGGGTCCTGCGTCAACAAGCCCCGCCCGACTAGTGATCGCTCAACGCCGGCCCGCCTAACGGGAGATTTAGCGCGCGGCAGGTTTCGAAAACGTTGAGTGAAATCCCATGAGAGAAGAGAAGCGGGCGGTTGCGCCCGTTCGGCCCGCCGCGGCCTATATCGGCGGCAAGCGGCGTCTCGGCGAGTTGCTGGCGCGGCGCATCGAGGCGATCCATCACGACACCTATGCCGAGCCGTTCATCGGTATGGGCGGCGTGTTCTTCCGAAGGCGTTGGGCGCCGCACCGAGAGGTCATCAACGATGTCTCGCGTGACGTCGTCACGCTGTTCCGAATTTTGCAACGGCATTATCCGCAATTTCTGGAGACGCTGAAATTTCAGGTGACATCGCGCGCGGAGTTCGAGCGCCTGGCCGCGGCGAATTCCGATACGCTGACCGATCTGGAGCGGGCCGCGCGCTTCCTGTACCTGCAGCGCCTGGCCTTCGGCGGCAAGGTCGCGGGGCGCAATTTCGGGGTCGAACCGACGGGCTCGGCGCGCTTCGATGTCACCAAGCTCGGTCCGCTTCTCGAGGCCATTCACGAGCGGCTCGGCGGCGTCGTCATCGAGTGCCTGTCCTGGGCGGACTTCATCACGCGCTACGACCGACCGGGTACGCTGTTCTATCTCGATCCGCCCTATTGGGGCTGCGAGACGGACTACGGCGCCGGCGTGTTCTCGCGAGACGATTTCTCGCGCCTGGCGCAACGGCTCGGCGGCATCGCCGGCAAGTTCATGCTGTCGGTCAACGACGTGCCGGAGACACGCGAGGTCTTCGCGGACTACGCGATCGAGGCCGTGACGACCCGCTACACCATCTCGGGCCAATGGTCCGACGTCGCCGAGATCCTCGTCACCGGCCCGTCGCCGGACCGCTTTGTGACCGCGCCGGATCTGCTGTCGCTGGTGTGATTTCGACCGCTCAAGCGGCCAATGTGACCCACCAGAACAGGCGTTCCAAAAGGTGGGTCACTGAGCGCTGTTTTTTTCAATGAAATCAGCAGTGGAAAAAGCCGTTGGCGATCCCAGCAGGGCTGCAAGTTTGGGCCATTTTGAGCAGCTGAAAGCTGTTAAGGATCAACGCCTTAGGCTGCGCAGTGGGCGCGATCGAGCGGTGACCGGATCGTTTTACAAACCGCCCAATGCTTCCCAATACTTCCTAGGCTTTTCGCGTCGTTCACAAACCCAATGCGCAGCCTCGAAGATGTAAAAAAAGCCCCGACCGAAAGCCGGGGCTCTTCTTTGCGCAGGCGCTGCAGCTGAAGCAGTGCGCTACTGGTGCCGTCAGGCTATTCGCGGGCCGGTCGGTCCGACTGGCGGCGGGGCCGCGTCGTACCCCACGGGGCCTATCGCGCCGGGCACACCGACTTGCTGATCCGTCACCGCGTCGGTGCGGGTCACGGCGTAGGCCATACCAGGGCCTGTCGCGCCAACGGTTGAGCCGAGCGTGAGGGCCGGGATCGATGCCAGAGGCGGCGCGTCCGAAAACGTCATCGGATCGTACATGTTCTCCGCGACGGCGACAGCTGCGAGCGTAAGGGCTACGATGGGCTTGGTCTTGGTCATCTTGAAGAGATAACCCTACCAAGGTGCGCCGCAAGCCCCGTAAAACTGCGGAACGCGCAGCGCGGGCGGGGCGGGCCGATCGAGCGGCGTGCAGCCGCAGGTCGATCGTGCGGTTGACCGTGCGCGCTCTGATGGGCGGTAAAGGATCGTCCGTTTGCCGTAATGCGTTAGGCTACCGGCATGCTGGCCCTATCCGCTTGGGGGGGATCCTCGGGTAGATGCGGTGGCGAGCGGGTCGGACGGTGCAAAGCCTTCCAGCCTTGGCGATTCGCCGAGCTGCTCCAGCGGTGTGCCGTCTCGCCAGGCGTCCACTGGCGCGGCCGCATCGGGCTCCTGGCCGCGGTCCAGAGGTTATGGAGCTGCGGACGCAGGTGATGAGCCCGTCTTCGATGCCTGGCGGCCACGTTAAGGCAGAGCGGCGACGAACGCCTCGTTTGTCTTTTTCTTTGTACAGCTGGGCTGAAAACACCTTATGTTCTATAGCGAAGAAAAAACAAGATTTTACAAATAAAGAACGTAAAATCAAAGGCTTGCCCGCGTCTGGGAGACTAGGGGTCGGAGGTTCAAATCCTCTCGCTCCGACCATTTTTTTGAAATCAAAGAACCTGATGGGCTCACGGTAGGGCTGTCCGCCGCCTGTACGGCCCCCATTGGACCAGCTTCTTCCTCTGCCGTTCTCGAAGGCCGATCGGCCTATCGTTTCGACGTGCTGCGCGTCAGCCGGCGACGAGGCAACGCCAACGCGCCGACAGGTCGCCGATGCCATCGGCTCATCCGCCCTTCGCGCGCAACAAAGACGGCATGCAGGGCGGATGAGCAATGCGGGGCGGCTTCAGGGCTTCCTCAGCGCCGCGATGTTCGAATAGCCGTACTGGCTGCGCACCGGGTAGTGGGTGCCGACCGTGGCGGTGATGTTGACGTTGGACTGGCGCTCGAACACCACGACGATGTCGGAGCCGCCGAACAGGAAGGTGGAGATCATCTCGCCCTTGGCGACGATGCGTCCCACCACCTCCTCGCGGGCCCGTCGATTGAGCAGATCCACCTGCTGCTGATAGGGCAGCCGCTTCTGTTCGGGGCTCAGCTGGATCGGCTCTTGCGTGCCCGGCTTGACGAACAGCACCGACGAGACTTGCGCCATGCCCATGGGCAGCACCGCGATCTTGCCGATCGCGGTGTCCAGCACGAACAGCCCGCGGCACTGCACGAACTGATAGCCGGTGGGATCCTCCGCATCGAGATAGCGCCTCGGCACCAGGGCGTTGGCCAAGGCCGAGCTCTCGTCGGCGCGCTGCTCGGCATCCAGCCGCTCGAGAACCACGTCGAGATAGACCTGGCCAGGAATGAACTTGGCCTCGAGGATCTTGCCCGCCGCCGGGGCGTGTTGGCGATGATAGTCGAACACGTTGAGGAAAGAGTGCACCAGAATGCCGCCCTCGAAATCATTGGCGTAGGCGGAGTCCTTCAGCAGTTCGGGGATCGGCCACTCGATGTGCTTGACCACGATGGAGGACGGGGCGGGCATCGGCTCGCCCACCGGCGTGGTGACGGCCCATTGACCGACATAGGTGGACTCCGCCGGGAAGGCGATCACCCGGGGGTCGTCCGGCTGGGCGACCGGGCGTTGCTTGTCGATATCCTTGAAGGTCCGCGAGAACCATTCGTTGAAGGTCTTGTAGTTGCCGAGGCCGCCAGCGCCGCCGGCATAGTCCTGGTAGCTGTATTCCGGGCCGAACTTGTAGCTTTCGAGGTGTTCGGCCGATGCGGGCGTGTCGAGAAATCCGCCCCATTCGATGCCGAATTCCCGCAGCCACAGCGACAGCGGAGAGAGCTGCGCGCCCTTTTGCGGGTCGACCGGGCTTTGCAGCGCCACCAGCTCGGCCTGATTGAAGTAATAGTAGAATTGGGTGATGCGGAGATAGTCGGTCCGCTCATGATAGATGTCGCCCTGCCAGTCCCACACCCGCAGACCCGGAATCCACGTCACCAGCGCATCGATATAGTAGTAGAACTGATAGAGGGTGTGGATGCGGTCGAGCTCCGGCACCCGCTGCCGGCTCACCGTCTTGATCGTGCTTTCGAAGGCGCCCGCATAGGCATTCTCATCGATCAGCGTCTTGAGTTTCCTGGTGACCGGCTGCTTCGGCGCATAGGCCGCGCTTGCCGGCGGCAGGTCCTTCAGGAACGGCTGTTGTGACGGCACCGGTGACGGCACCCCCATGTCGGAAAAATGCTGGGCTTTCTGCGATGATACCGGGTTCCACCGCAAACGACCGCTCATGTCGCTCTCCTGCCATCGACGTTTTGCCGGGGAGTTGTCGGGGCGGCGACTCCCGCGGACCGTACCGTATGAGAGTAAATGAAAAAATGCAACCAATAGTTGTTTCGATGGACGCGAGGGAATTGCCTTGCGACATCCACGATGGAAATCAATGGCGACGGGTCAGCCCAAATTGGGGCGGGTGTCGTGCGGGACAGGACGATGGTCACGGCACCGATGCGTTCGAGTTCGCCAACAACGCGGCGACGGTCAGCCCCAACGCGAACGGCGTTCGTGTGACCAGATCGAACGGTCTCGACACCACCGCCAGCGCAGGCGACAACGCCCGCGCATAACGTCGTGCAGCGGACCACTCTCTGCAACTACATCATGCGCGTGGTCTGACATCGCTAGTTCGTACTGCATGGAACAACGACAGCAGCCGCGCTTTTGGGGGTGGTTTTTTCATTGGGGGTAGGGCAATGCGCCTCACGGTCAGCGATGACATTCAGAGTCGCCGCGGGCCGGACGGATGATCCGATGTCAGTCGGGCAGAGCGATTTCTTAGTGAGCGATCAGAGCGAGTCGACGTAGGGCCGCAACAGGTTGACGGTTTCGAGCAGACCGTCGGCTTCCATTTCCAAGAGCAGTGTTTCCGCGGTTTTCTCGGGCCGCTTGAACCTTTCCCTCATCCGACGAATTGCCGCGACAGCCCGTCCGGGATCGAGCGCAATCGTATCTGCTATGAATTCATCGGCCGATTTCGCTTCGACGTTCAGAGCGGAGAGGATCTTTGAAGGAAAGTCTTTCAGGTTCTCCGTGACGATCATGGACGCTTGGGTTTTGACCGCTGCGGCCAAAACGTGCGCATCGTCCTGGTCGGGCAATTCCACGGTGAGCGGCAACAAATGATCGTAACCATCGACGATTGCGTCTTCAAAGGCGGCTTCCATGAGGGCGCGGGCTCGAGCCGCGCGATCGGCAGCATCCTGAAGCCCGCGCTTCTCATGGATCTCCTGCAGCGCCCTCTGGGTCTCGTCGAGCACTTCGGCCGACCAGCGGACACGAAAAAATTCCCCCTCTGCCAGGGATAGCAGCAGGTTTCGCTTGAGCACGCTCACGAGCGTGCACGCGTCCACAAAGGCAGTGAAGCGATTGGCGAACAATGGCCTACAGTAGCTCCCCGTCGAGCTCGGCGAGGTCCGAGAGGGCTTTGCTTCGCTTCTCGTCCCGAGCTTTTTTATACGCGAATAGGTCTTCAGCTTTGATTCGACGGTGACGCCCCACGGTGTCGTACGGGATCTGCCCCTTATCGAGCAGGGAGATAAGGAACGGTCGCGAGACGTTCAGAACGTCGGCGGCTTGCTGCGTGGTCAGCATCTCGTGAACGGGCACGAGCGTGACCGCGTCGCCCTTTCCGATGTGTCGGAGTAGCTCCATAAGGAGCGCCGACAGGGCAGGGCCCAAGGTGATTTCCTTCGTCTGCTTGTGCTCGTCGAGAACGCGCAAAGTCGTATCTCCCGCGGCATGAGCGGCGAGGATCGTGCGCAGTTGATTTGCTGACGCCTTTTCGGTCTCGGACGGCAAACGGCCGCCGAGTTCCTCAGCATAGGTTGGGACGGTCATATTGGCTCTCCCCCTGGAAAGGCAAAGATAGACATTATTCGAAGCATTCGCAATATATGAAACATTCGAAGCGATTAATGTTCCGTTGGAGGGCGGCGTTTCCGTGTCCAATCAAGGTGGATTTTGGTCTGTTTTAACAAAAACATAATTATATCAATGGCCTAATAACCCGGTTTCCGAATCTTGATGGGATTCGATGTCTTACCCGCGCCTCGGGACTAGGGTCGTGGGTTCGATCCCGACACTCGGCAGGTTTTCATCCGGCTTCTTGGGCTTCTTGCGCCGAATCCTCCGAGCGACACAGCGATTGCTTGCAGCGAGAACGCCACGCTGCGCGGGCCGATTTTGCATGTGCCGAATGCTTGCTCTCCTGTCGCTTCGGACGTCCACCTTTCCAAGCCAGTGACCGCCCCCTAAACTGTGCACCGGCTGCCGGCGCGCGTTTGCGCCGGTGCTCGTTTTCATTTCTGCAATTGTGCCGAGTCTTCCATGGACGCCGCCGTCACCGACACCTCGTTCGGCCATTTCGAGAACGCCGAGCAGATCGCCTTCTGGAACGGCCCGGGTGGCGCGCGCTGGGTCGAGCGGCGTGCAGAGCTCGATACGATGCTGGCGCCGGTGCAGGAGGCGCTGCTGGAGCGCGCCGCGATCCGGGAGGGCGAGCGGGTGCTCGACATCGGCTGCGGCTGCGGCGCGACCCTGATCGCGGCGGCCGAGAAGGTGGGGGCTGGCGGCAGCGTGCTCGGCCTCGACGTCTCGGCGGCCATGCTGACCTGCGCCCACGAGACCGCGCCGGCCGATGCGCCGGTCAGCTTCGTGCAGGGCGACGCGATGGTTCATCACTTCAAGGCGGCGAGCGCCGATGTCGTGATCTCGCGCCTCGGCGTGATGTACTTCGCCAACCCCGTGCGGGCCG
>JBARNF010001196.1:0-2050 GCA_049802835.1 Bradyrhizobium sp. | reverse complement strand
GGACTGGCCATCGGTGATTCGGCGTGCCAGTCGTTCGTGCGGCATAGCGCAGCGCCTATTCTCGACCGCGCCGATGAAGGACTTTTCATCCGTGCCGTCCATTCCGTGTGCCACGAGGGCGGCGTCTGGCGCGCCTGGTACTCTGCCGGCCGGGCGTGGCAGATGATCGGTGAGCTCCCGTACCCCTGCTATGAGATCCGCTACGCGGAGTCCGCCGACGGCGTGCACTTTCCGTCGCAAGGAATCTCATGTCTCGCGCCGCAGGGCCGCGAATACCGCATTGGACGGCCGCGCGTGTTCAGCGAACCCGACGGTTACGGCATGTATTTCACAAGGGGAGACCGGGACGGGAACTACACGTCGGGTTATGCGCGGTCGTCCGATGGCCGGATATGGCGGCGGCATGACGAGGCAATCGGGATTTCACCATCGCAGGAGGGGTGGGATTCCCGGGCGCTGTGTTATGCGACTCCCATCACGGTGGGGCGCAAGCGGTATCTGTTCTACAACGGCAATGACATGGGCCGCGACGGCTTCGGCTACGCCGAAGAAATGTCCCCGAATTAGCTGGCCCGCTCTCTGCCCTCGGCAGCGCTATTCTATTCGCCGCGACGGCCGGCAGGTTCGATCCTCGCCGGGGGCGTGGAATTCGCCGCCGCAGCCGCCTGGGCAGCAGGTCTTTGCGTCTCTTCGAGCAGTTTCCGCAAACGGTCGATTTCGTCCTCGCAATATTTTCGATAGCGTTCGAAGCTCCGTTCCGCAAAGCGCTGCCATTGGCCTTCCAACCCGTGGGCGTGGCAATACGGCGCCTCGCGGAGCATCAGGCGCACCAGATCGGCTCGGTGGCGAGCTTGGGCGCGCGTGACGCTGTTCTCGCCGTGAAAGCGGTAATGACCGAGAACTCGATCGACGAACTTGAAGCGACATATCTTCGAAAGGCTGAGCCACGCCGCCCAATCTTCCAGTGCGAAGGTCGGATCGAAACATCCGATCTGCGAAAAATACGATCTGCGAATGAGAAGACCGATCGGGATGTAATTATAGTCGATGAACGACCGGTACGTTCCGAAATCCGCGGCAAGATCGAAGTCGGTCTTGGCGTCGATGTAGAAACGTACAAACGAGGAAAAACGCCTGCCATCGCGGCCCGTCATCTGAATTGGGGCGCCGTCGGCATCGATGAAATCGGCATCGCCGCAGGCTAATCCGACCTGCGGGTCCCGCAACATTTCGGGCATGAGCGTCTCGATGGCGTCCGGCTCGGCGACGTCGTCGGAGGCGATACTGAACAGGAAGTCGCCGTGCGCAGCGTCGATGCCGCGGTTCGAGGCGACGGAGGCGCCCAAATTCGGCTGCTCGATCTGAATGTATCGCTTGAACCGGTGGCGGCAGTCAGCAGCCAGCTCGTCGATCACGTCCACGCTGTTATCCCTCGACCCGTCGTCGACGACGACGAGCTCGAGATTGCGATAGGTCTGCGCCATCAAGCTGCGTAAGGTCGCGCCGACATATCGCTCGTGATTGTAAACGGGCACGACTATCGATACCAGCGGTTGGTCGTCCATCACACCTCCATCCCCGAACCCTTGCCGTGTGCCTCGGCATCATGGCGAACCGCCGTCGCGTTCCGCCGGCCGTTCGCCCCGGCCGAGACCGCCTCGCAGCGCGAGCTCGATTGCCGCCGGGCAATCAGAGCGGCACGGTATAAAAGTCGTGGACCACGGCGCGGCCGCCGAAGCCTTCCTTCTGCTCGATGAGCCCCTTGTTGAGAACGCGTCCGTTCTCCTGGTTGGACATACCATAGTCGAAGAACGGCTTGTCTCGGAAGGCACCCGCGAGCAGTTCGAGAAAGAGCTTGTCCAGCGCGCCGCAGTCCCGCCCGCGTTCGGATGAAGCGATGTACTGCACGTGCGCGACCGTGCGCGTTTCGTAGACGACCGCTCCGGCAAGCAATTCCTCTCGGATGTTTGCGAGGAAAAGCTTGAAGTTTTCGGGAAAGCGACGGTGTAGACGCTCGATCTCTTCGCGCGAATGCACCGGTTCTACCGCG
>JBARNF010001195.1:0-3991 GCA_049802835.1 Bradyrhizobium sp. | reverse complement strand
CTGCAAGGCGCCTATGGCGGCGGCGACTTCGATGCCTTCGTCGTCAAGCTCGATCCCGCCGGCGCCGCGCCGATCTATTCGACCTATCTCGGCGGCAGAGGCCTCGACGGCGGCTACGGGATCGCGGTCGACCCCGCCGGCGACGCCTGGGTGACCGGCTACACGACGTCGGCCGATTTTCCGCTGCGAAGGCCCTTGCAAAACTCCTCGCTCGTGTCGCTCGGTGCGAGAGACGTCTTCATCGCGAAGATCAGCGACAAGCCCGCCGCCCATCATTGACGGGGACGCGGACGCCGGTCGAACGGCATCACGAATGTTGAGGGTCCCGACCGCAAAGCAAGGAGAGAGATCATGCAGCGCTTCATCGTTGCCGTCGTGCTTGGAATGGCGATTCCGGCGCTCGCGGAGGCCCAAGGCAATGCCAACATCAGGGGCCCGGCGGACGATCCAACTCCCAGAGTGCGGATCCTGGAACCGAAAGACGGCGCGGCCCTGAGGAAGGATCGTGAATTCCAGGTGCGCATTGAAACCGAAAACTACGACTTCGCCTACGATCACGCCACCACGCCCGGCGGCGCCGAGCGATTGCCCGACCGTTATAACCAGGTCGCGCAGCGGCCGAACTCCGGGCACGTTCACATCTATATTGCGAGCGTGGGGCCGAAAGGCGAGTACAAGGCGTTCAACATGCCGCAGAATTTCATGATGCCGCAGCGCTTTGAAAACAAGAATTCCGGGACGATCGCGATGCCGGGGCTTCCTGCGGGTAAATACAAATTACTGGTCGAGTTGGTCGCCGACGATCATACGCCCCGGGTGAAACATCATCCCAGGGACTGGCCGTCGCTCGATATGATCGACATCACCGTGCGTTAGCGCGGCGCCGAGACGATTTGACCGCCGATTTCGCGTAAAACTGAAATCAGGGCGTGAACGCGTCTACTCCACCGCCACCTTCCGCTTCTTCCTCTCCCGCCGCCCCAGCACCGCGCGCGGCGTTGCGAGATTGCAACATGGGGCCTGGTCCGGCGCACGCTGGCGTTTCCCCGGCACGGGCCGCCGCTCCCAACATGTTCTATTTGGAGAGATCGTAGCCCGCTCATCTTGAGGTAGAAGCTACCGTGGGGATACAATTCCATCAAACTGTATGGGTGACCTCATCGATACATGCAGGTGGGATGGATGACGAAGCATATGGGATCGAAAACCACAGAGGTCATGCGCGCGATCCGCGCGAAGGTTGCAAGCCGCGCGTTTGCGCCCGGTGATCGACTGCCATCCATCCGTCAGATGGCGGCAGCGATGACCGTCTCGCCGTCCACGGTCGTCGAGGCCTACGACAAGCTTGCGGCTGAAGGTCTTGTTCGCGCAAGGCGAGGCTCGGGCTTCTACATCGCGACGTCTGCCTTGCCGCCGCTCGCACTCGCCGATAGCGATCCCAAGCGAGATCGCACCGTGGATCCGTTCTGGGTCTCGCGCCAATCACTAGATGCCAGCCCTGACGTTCTGAAACCCGGCTGCGGCTGGCTTCCCGCAGACTGGATGCCGGGGGATGCCTTGCGGCGGGCGCTTCGCGCGCTCGCCCGGGCCGAAGCGAGCATCCTCACGGAGTATGGCGGCACGCGCGGGTCGCTGGATTTGAGAAGACTCTTGCTGGCTCGCCTCAACGAGGATGGGGTCGAACTCTCCCCGGACCAGCTGCTGCTGACAGCGTCGGGTACACAGGCGATTGACCTGATCTGCCGATTCCTGCTCCGCCCGGGCGATACGGTCCTTGTGGACGATCCCTGCTATTTCAACTTCAGGGCTCTCCTACGAGCGCACCAAGCAAATGTCGTCGGTGTCCCCTATACGCCGAGCGGTCCAGACGTTCCAAGGTTCGAGGCTCTCCTCACCTCGGAGAAGCCCCGCCTCTACATTACGAATGCAGCGCCCCACAACCCGACGGGCGCGACGCTCTCCCCTCAAAATGCGCATCACCTGCTCAACGCCGCCGCGGCTCATGACCTGATCATCGTCGAGGACGACATCTTCGCCGATTTCGAACCTGACCCGTCTCCGCGACTCGCCGCGCTCGATGGCTTGAACCGTGTCATACGGATCGGCAGCTTTTCCAAGACATTGTCTGCGTCCGCGCGCTGCGGATACATCGCCGCTCGCAGTGACTGGATCGACGATCTTGTAGATCTTCAGATCGCGATCAACTTCGGAGGACCATGCCCGGTTTCGGCTGAGCTAATATCCAGCATTCTGAAGAGCGGGCGATACCGAAAGCACATGGAGGATGTTCGACTACGTCTGGTCCGCGCGCGACGGAGCATCGCCGCCAAACTTAATGACCTCGGCATCGAACCGTGGATCATGCCGAGGGGGGGCTTCTACCTATGGTGCCGCTTGCCAGATGGCCTTCAGGCGGCAAACATCGCAAGGGCGGCACTTGAGGAGGATATCGTGCTCGCGCCCGGGAACGTCTTCAGCGTGTCAGAGACGGCCGGAGAGTTCCTGCGCTTCAACGTCGCCCAATCCGACGATTCGCGAATCTGGAGTATGCTGCGCCGCACGATAAAATCCGCTCCACAAGATTGAGGCCGCCTGCGGAGATTCCGGTTTCCGGCGATGCAATCAAGCGAACCGCTTGGCTCCCGCAACGCAGAGGACGACGATGATCGTGGACGCGATCATTGTCCAAGCAATCGGTTCGTGGAGCACGAGCGCGGCGAGCATCAGGCCAAAAAACGGCTGGAGAAGCTGCAACTGCCCAACCGCGGCTATCCCCCCGAGCGCAAGGCCTCGATACCAGAAGATAAATCCCACGAGCATACTGAAGACCGAGACATAGGCAAGGCTGATCCATGCTGGCTTACCAACACCGGCAGCGCTTGACGGCAATGTCACGACAGTAAGGATCGCCATTACGGGTAGCGCCAGCACAAGTGCCCACGAAATCACCTGCCAACCACCCAACTTCCGCGAGAGCGTCGCCCCTTCGGCATATCCCAGTCCGCAGAGCAGGATCGCAGCCACCATCAACAAGTCGCCAACTAGCGATCCTCCGCGGCTCATCGACAGCGCGAATCCGGCGACGGTCGTGGCGCCGACGATCGAGAACAGCCAGAATGCCAGCTTGGGGCGTTCACCGCCCCGTAATACGGCGAACATCGCAGTCGCGAGCGGTAGCAAACCGATGAACACGATCGAGTGCGCGGCCGTGATGTGTTGGAGGGCAATGGCCGTCAGCAACGGAAATCCGACCACCACGCCCAGCGCAACGACGGCGAGCGGGATCAGATCGCTTCGGGCGGGACGCGCCTGCCGCAATGATAGGACAAGGGCAGCACCGATCAGCGCGGCAATCACGGCACGCGCTGAGGTGAGAAGCATCGGCGAAAAGTCGGCAACGGCAACACGCGTCGCGGGCAGCGATCCGCTGAATATTATTACGCCCAGGAGCCCGCTCCCCCAGCCCGTCGTGGTCCGTTCCATACACTCTCGCTCCGGTTCGAACGAGGATATGAGCCGCCCCGACGCTTTGAAAGGTACAGAGAAATACAATCCTGGAGATCTGTATTACCGAGCCAACCCATACAGTTGCAGTTTGGTGACGTTCAGCCCGACCCATGCATCGATCTCATAGCCGGAGCAAAAACTCAGCTCTTTGCGAGGATGCGCGAGATCAGGTGTTCGGCGATCTGTTTCAAGCTGAGCATCGGGCGTTATTAGAGCGTTTCGCGCCAGGAACCGCATGTCGCGGTTCCGCATGCGCGGCGCGCATGGCGCGCGGCCAACGGTTCCTCGGCGAAGAACATCCGGAACATCGCTGAACTACGCCGGAGCAATGCTGCTCGCCAGACGAAATTCCCGCAGGCGCCTCTGGCCCCGGCCCGCCGCCTAGGAAATGTTTCACGTGAAACATCGCCGGTCAGGTGAAACGCGATCAGATTTTCGACACGCTCACTCCGCCGCCTCCACCTTCCGCTTCTTCCCCTCCCGC
>JBARNF010001194.1:0-9021 GCA_049802835.1 Bradyrhizobium sp. | reverse complement strand
TGTCCGTGCTGCGCCGCTCGGCGCTCGAGCGCATCCGCGCGACCCCGGCGTCGCTGGAAAGCGATGTCCTGCCCGCGCTCGCCGCCCAGGGCCGGCTGTACGGACGCGCCTACGACGGCGTCTTCATCGACATCGGCGTCCCGGCGGACCTCGCCGCTGCCGGTGCGGTCATGTCCGGGGTATGGCGCCGGCCGGCGGCATTCCTCGATCGGGACGGGGTGCTCAACGTCGATCGCGGCTATGTCCATCGGCCGGACCAGATCGAGTGGATCCCCGGCGCCAAGGCGGCGGTGAAGCGCTTCAACGACGCGGGCTGCCTGGTGTTCGTCATCACCAACCAGGCCGGCGTCGCGCGCGGCTATTATTCCGAGCAGCACGTGCGCGACCTGCATGGCTGGATGGCGCAGGAGCTGCAGGCGGTCGGCGCCCATGTCGACGGATTCCAGTACTGCCCCTATCATCCGGAGGGGACCGTGCCGGCCTACCGGCGGGTGTCCGAGAGTCGCAAGCCTGCGCCCGGCATGCTGATGGAATGCGCGCGGCGCTGGCCGGTCGACATGAGCCGCAGCTTCCTGATCGGCGACAAAGAGCTCGACATGGCGACGGCCGCCGCCGCCGGCATACCGGGATATCTGTTCGCCGGGCCGGACCTGCTGGACTTCACCGAGCGTCTCGCTCTGCCCCGTCGATGACGGCCGTCTCTATCGGCCGCACTCGCCGGGCCGCAGCCGCGCACGGCGATTGCGCGGAGCTCGTCAAGCCGAAGCAAATCGCAAGCGCAGGCCCGTCCTCGAAGGGCAGCGCGGCGAGCCACGTTACGTGAACCGATCGGAATACGGCCGCCGGCATGAAACGCGCATTTGCCCGGGAGCCGAGGATACGCGACGCTTGCGGACTTGCGTTTTGAAAAGCGGGCGGATATCAATCCCGGCGATCGGGGGAATGATGACCACAGCCGGCATTCATGCGATAGCGTACCTCCTCAGCGGGGTCTTGCTGCTCGTCTTGGCGGTCGTCTGCTTCTATGTATCGAAGGCAGGGGCCAAACGGTTCTTCCGCATCCTGGTTGCCGACGCGCCCACGATCGAACAAGATTACCGCATGTTCCGTGCATTGTTGTCCTTCGTCGTGGCCGGCGCGTTCTTCTTCATATGTGCCCTGTGGGGTGCGGTCCGCGTCCTCGACGTCGACCGGTGGATCAGCGCCTTCGGCGCGTGAGATCGGCGGCTCAGTCTGCGGTGCGGGACGTTCGGAATCCTCACGCGTCCGGAGAGCGCGCCGCCAAGATCAGCATCAACGACTCGACGCTCCTCGCGAGCTCCGCCGGATCCTCGGCCAGTTGGTCTCGGAGCGCCCCCGCGCGGGCGTGAAGGTCACCGAGGCTCCTCGCCGACATATCCCCACCACGCTGCGCGGCCGTCGCGCGATGCGCGCGCCGACGCCGCAAGATCGCTCTGATCGAGAGGCCCGTACGCAGCCGCTGCGCCAGCGTCTGGCCGGGAAAATATCGATCGCGCTCGGCGACCAGCTCGGCATTGAGACGTTCGCGAAAACGCAGGTCATCGAGCGCATCGGTGAGCTCCGCCCGCAACGTTTCACGCTCGGCGAGGAGCACGGCATTTTCCGCTCGCAGATCGGCGACTTGCTTGCGCGCATCGGCCAAATTGGTGTTGAACTTCTCGAACCCATCGATGGCGTTGACCGGAACGGCGAAGTGACGACGCAGGTCGGCGTCCTCGCTGCGCACGAAAAACAGATTGATGCCGTCGAAATAGACGCGCTCGTATCCGCTAGCCAGCAGGTGGGGCTCCCATTCCTCGCTGTTCAGATCGTTGGTCCACGTGTCGACGGCCTCGATGACGATCACCTGCGGGCGCAATTTGGTCCAATCGGTCGGATTGACGATGCGAGCCTCGGTCCCCTCCGCGTCGATCTTCAGGAAATTGATCAGGCGATTCGGCGCGTAATGCGCGACGATGTCGTCGAGACGTTCGCAGCGGATGCGCCGAGGGACCTCGTCCCGCGCCCGCAGTCCTCCATCCTCGGCCGCCGAAATCCCCACGCGCGACATTCCGGGATCCTGCAGGTCCTCGATGAAATCGACTTCGCCCCGGAAATCGAGGACGGCGAGCTGCAGGTTCGTATCGCGCGGTCGAGCGGCGGCGAGACGCCTGAAAATCGATCCCGGCTCGATGTTGATGCCGGTCCAGCCGCGATCGTAGAAGATCTTGGTGACGGAGCCGTTCACCGGATCATAGGCGCCGATATCGACGTAGAATCCGTCATCCAGATCGCGGAAAATCCGGTTCAGCAGAATATCTTCGGCGTTCTGGGCGTAGCTCGTGCCCGGCCGCGGCGGCTGCCCCGACGGTGGGTTGATCATCGATCGCAGCCTCGGCGCCGGCGTCTCGTCTCGACGACGAGATTCGGATTGCCGCGGGTCATGCAACGATGATCGGTCGCCGGCGGCGATGATGTCGAATGTATCATGTATGCCGTGTTCATTGTGGTTGGCTCTTGGGACACTGCGACGCAGCAGCACCGTGTCCGGGCTCGTGCAGCCAGGCGGCGATGCGCCCGACGAAATCCTGCCACGTGGGAATGTCGAGACGCGCCGCCTCCTCCCACAGTCGAGCGGCCTTGTCGTCATCGAGCAGGTCCATCACCGCGGTGGCGACCGAGTCCGGCGTGATCTCGGACAACGTGATCCGCCCTCCGGGCGGCAACCGCTCGAGGCTCGGCAAGCCGGGCGAGGCAATGACGGGGATGCCGGCCGCGAGACTTTCGTAGGGAGGAATGCCGAATCCCTCGATGCGGCTGACGAACAGGGTCGCCCGCGCCCGTTGCAGCACGTCCCGCACCGTCGCGTCGTCGGCGTGTTCGAGGTAGCGCAGGCGCGCGTCTCCCTGAAGTCTCTTCAACATGGCGGGTTCGAGGGTCGAACGGTTGTCCATGCGTCCGACGATGGTGAGCTTCGCATCCACGCCTTGCGCCCACAATCGCTCGAACGCCCGCAGGATGATGGCGACGTTCTTGCGCGGCTCGATGGTGCCGATATAGGCGAAACGGGCATTGCCCGGACGGAAGCGCGGCCTCCTGGCTCCGAAACTGTCGCCGCCGAGGGAAAAATGCGGACCGGTCCGCTTGGGATCGCGCATGATCCGCGTCGAATAGTCGATCTGCGTGTGCTCGCTGATGAAGCTGACGCGGGGGATCTCCCGGAGCGCCCACAGATAGTGCATGCAGTTCTTGATCGCCCCCGGCGGATAATCCTGCGGTTGGAGAAACGGGAGAAAATCGTACAGCAGCCAGCTCACCTTGGCGTTCGGCTGCCGGCAGAGGGCGCGATAGGCCTTGGCGCGCGCCGGATCGTAGTAGACTTCCGCATTGAACAGGCCGGCCGATAGTTCCGGCCGGGACACCGGCTCGCCCGCCTCGAGATGCGGCCGCAGGAGGGCCCGTTCGACGTCCGCCGGCTGCGATGCGCTCGATTGCAGGATGTCGAAGACCGCGGGCGAGAGCCGGACGAAATCGCCGCTGGCCGGGTCGATGCGACAGGGGATGAGGGGGGAGGGCCCCGGCCACAGGCGGATGATCTCCCGCTCGACGCGCTGGATGCCGGTGCGCAGGGGGTGCAAAACGAGCTCGCTGACATCGAGGAAGATCGGAGATGGCACGAGGGCGTCCGCTTTCATGCCACGTCCGCCCGCCGGCGGGACGGGAGCGACAGGGCTTCACACAGCCGCTCGGCATAGACGGCGAAATTGTGCGTGTCGCTGTAGGCCTGGCGCTCCTGGGCGAGATGCCGCGGCCGGCTGCGCAATTCGAGGGCGGCGGCGAGAGCTTCCGCGATCAGCATGGGGCTCAGCCGGTCCGGCACGCGGACCACGTAGCTCGGCGACTCGATCGCGTCGGCGAGATCGGTGTTGGCGACGCCCGGCAGACCTGCCGCGATGCAATCGCTCAGCGCCCCGGAGACGCCGCCGAGAAGATGCGTGCGCAATTGCAGGCAGAGATCGGCCGCGAGCAGATAGTCGCGATAGGTCCGCTCGTCCGTGTAGGCGGAGAGGAAGCGAACATGCGCGCTCATGTCGAGGCTGTCGCACAGACGCACGAGGGCGTCCTGGTCGACGAGCACCGCGCCGACGAAGTACAGTTTCGCCGGAATGCCCCAGCCGCGCAGCATCGACACCGCCCAGATGCATTCCTCCGGCGCCTTCGAGGCGACGACGTAGCCGAACGAGATGACGGCGACTTCGTCGGACGGAATCCCGAGGCGACTGCGCGCCTGCGCGCGGCACGCGGCGGTGAGCTCGTCGGCGTGCCAGTCGCGGTAGATGCAAAACGGCAAATGGACCGGCGCCACGCCGAACCGGTCGCGAACGACGCGCGCCGTTTCCCGCGAATGGACGCAGAGGGGATCGGAAATCCTCGCCAGCTCGCCGAGGAAGGTCGCTTCCAGCGTCGCTTCGTCGTGCAGCCAACGTTCGATCTCGCCGGGCTCCAGTCGCCGCCGCATCTCGCTCTCCGCCACCTCGCGGCCGCGCTGCATGCCGAGCAGCAGACAATAGAATCCGAGCAGCCGGTTGTCGTGCTCGATGCAGGCGCCGCCGTAGCGGACCAGCAAATGGAAGATCTCCAGGTGAAACGAAGAATTGCCCACGATGCTCACCGCGCGGTCGTAGCGCTGCGATATATGCGGCAAAGCCGAAAGCGGCTGCAGCGTCGTCGCGCCGTCCGGCCACGCGGGCGACTTTGTCGGGGTGAAGACGTGAATGTCGGCGTGCTTCGCCAGGGTCTTGATGGTCGCTGCGGTATAGTCCGCCACGCCCGATCGGTCGGGAGGGACCGGGGTCATGATTGCGAGCTGCGGACGCCGACCGCCGACCAGCGCCGCTGTGGGTTTCGACGCGCGGGCCTCGAAATCATCCCAGAACGCGTGCGCGACCCGATCGTGCTGAAAGCGCTGCCAGCGGGAGCTCTGGTCGCCGATCATCGCGGCGCGATACTGCGGATCGGCGTGGATCGAAGCCAGGAGGCTGCGCAGTTTCGTGTCGTCGTCGGGCGGGAACAGGTAGGCGGGGTTCTCGATCGTCTCGATGTGCGGCGGAATGGACGAGGCGAAAACCGGGGTGCCGAGCGCCATCGCTTCGATCACGGGCAGCGAGAAGCCTTCCATGCGCGAAGGGACGACGACGCAGAGGGCGTTGCGATAAAGCGCCGCCAGCTCGGCATCGGAAATGTGGTGCACGAAAGACAGTGATCCGGGCATTCCGCCATGGGCGACGTGCAGGCGGCACAAGGATTCGCGCAGTCGCTCGGGGTACTGGCCCAGGATGACGAGCGAGGAGCCACCGGTGGCGGATTGACTCTCGGCATGGGCGGTGATGGCGCATTCGACGTTCTTGCGGGGATCCCAGCCGCCGGTCACGAGAACGTAGTTCGACGAGCCCGACGTCTCTCCCGGTTGTTCGCGCGGCTGCAACAGAGCCGGCAGGATCGGGCCCGCGGTGCGGGAGACCTTGCTGATCGGCACGTTGGTCGCCTCGACCAGCTCGTCCGCCACCCAGTCTGAAATCGGGAAAAAGTGATCGTAGCGAGCGAGCAACAACAGCTTTGCCTGATAGTCGAGCTTTTGCGAAAGTCTGGGCAGATATTGGTCGGACATTCGCAGCGGTATGAAATCGTAGACGATCGCCGCCTTGAATATCTCCTTGGTCTCCACGATCCGGTGGATGAACAGGGGATCGTGCGTCATCGGCGACAATTGGAGAAACCAGGTCGGCGCCGCGAGCCGCCCGAGATAGCCGTGCGGCAGGACCTCGTCGAGATGATCGCGGAACCGTCGCTCGAGCGGCGGAAGTGCCGGGTCCGTGATCCCGATGAGGCGTGTCCGGCTGCCGCGGCTGAGAAACCTGCGCGCCGAGCCGACGAGATTGACGCTGAGCCGGCCGACGCCCCGGTCCCGGTAATTTTCGTCCTGCAGGCAACGGACATCGAAGAGGACGACTCTCTCGGGCCTCACGAGCATTGAGCGGCTTTCCACGATGATTCGGCGATGCGGAATGATGCAGCCTTGCAACAGCGTACCCGTACAACCAACCAACCCATCTACACAACCGAACGGACATTTACAACCGAGCGTATCTACACAACCGCGCGTATCGCTACAAGATTCACTTATACAACCCGATTCGCGCAGCGCCAACTCGCGTTGCGCGAGTGCAGGGTACTGCCGCGTGTGTGGCGCGATCAAGCCGAATTGATGTCACGCCGGTAGAAACATTTTGACGCAAACCGAGCGGTTGCGCCATGCTCTCACGGTACGCGGTTAACCCCCTAAACCTCGTAACATAACCTCGGAGGAGGCAGCCATGGCAAAATTTGGGCGAGCGTTGGCCATTGTCGCGCCGATCTTGTTCTGTGCGTTCACGCAACCGGCCTGGTCGCAGGCCACGCGCACCTGGGTCTCGGGCGTCGGCGACGACGTCAATCCGTGCAGCCGCACGGCGCCGTGCAAGACCTTCGCCGGCGCCATCTCGAAGACCGCAGCCGGCGGCGAAATCTCCGTGCTCGATCCGGGCGGATTCGGCGCGGTGACCGTCACCAAGTCGATCACCCTCAATGGCGACGGCACCCTGGCGGGCATCCTCAATGCCGGTACCAATGGCGTGATCGTCAATGCCGCGGGCGTCAAGGTGGTCCTGCGCAACCTGTCGATCAACGGTGCCGGGACCGGCATCAACGGTGTCCACGTTCTGGCGGCCGCAGAGGTGACGGTCGACCAGTGCACGTTCAGTGGCCTCACCGGCAACGGCGTCAACGTGGCGACGGCGGCCAGCGCAAACATTTTTGTCACCAACAGCTCTTTCACCCGGGCTGCAAGGGGCGTCAGCCTGAACACCACCGCCGGCTTCGTGGCTGCTTCGGTGACCGACTCCCGCTTCTACGGCTTGTCGACGGCGGGCGTGTCCACCACCAGCAACAGCACATTCATCGAGGTCGCCCGTTCGACCTTCACGGGCAATGGTGCTGCTGCGGCAACCTCGGGCGGGAACGGCATCATCAGCGTGGCCGATTCTCTGGCGTCGCAAAATTCCACGGCCTTCAATGCGGGAGCGGGATCGACCATCCGCATTACGCGCAACACCATCTTCGACAATCCCGTGGGCTTCGCTGGGACGATTACCACTGGTGGGGATAATAAGACCGCCGGTAATGGAGCGGGCGGCACGCTTGTTGGAGGCGTGGCGACCCAGTAACCGCACGGCACCAAATCACGCAAGCAGTTAAATTGGCGCGCGTCGCGGACACCGCGGCGTGCGCCGGTCGTTTCGGAATGATGTAGCCATCTCCGCTGGTTTCCGATAAGAAGGACCGGAACCTATAAAGGCGGTCCGTCGGCAATCGGTTTTTGAAATGCGAGACGCGACTTCACTCAGGTCGATCGGGTCGAAGCGTGAGCGAGCAGCTAATCTGAGCGTCCTTCTGCAATTATCCGCTTCTTCCTGAAGCCCTACGGCATGATCGTGCTGCAGGAGAACAATCGGGACTCCACAGTCGAAACGTTCAGGGACAAGATCGGACAAGCGGGCCTATCGATCTCTTTCGTCGACAATGGCATTCCTGAACGCATGTCCGAAGACCGCCATATTTCATTGGACTCGCCCGCCGCGGCGACACAGTCCCGGCTTGGGCGACCGGCGAAACGGCCTCTGATTCTCCGGGCATCATAGGGTCGAGACGATCATGTTCGGCACTTTCAGACTCCTGCTCGCCATGGCGGTGGTCATGGCGCATATGGGCGCCGGCCTCTACGAAATTCACGTCGGCATCGTTGCGGTCGTCTGCTTCTATATGATTTCAGGCTACGCCATGACCGCCTTGATCGAGAGCGCCTATCAGAACGTCCCAACCGACGTCGTGAAATTCTACGCGGATCGATTCATGCGTCTCGCACCTCAGTATTATTTTTATCTCGCAGTGTGCGCCTTCACGGTGTTGGCTCTCGATTGGCGGGAGACGATCGCGCAAGTCGGCGCCCCTAACGTCGTGAACGTCTTCGCCAATATTACGATCGTCCCGCTGACGTTCTTCATGTTCGACGACTCCATCGGCAGCCTGATGCTCAACATGCCGACATGGACGATCGGTCTTGAAATGTGCTTCTACCTGATCTTGCCGTGGCTCCTGCCAAGTCGCACCGCGTTGTGGGTGGCCACCATGATCGGCGCGGCGGTATGGGCCATCTCGACGCATGGTCTCATTCATCCGGATTTCTACTCCTATCGACTGCTGCCAGGAACGTTGGTGTTCTTTGTCGTTGGCGTGGCGGTTCAGCGACGGGACTGGCCGTTGTTTGCCGCTTTGGTTCTGTTCTTCGTTCTCGACGCCGCATCGCTCTACCTTGTCGGCAAACTGACGTTCGTATGGAACGCCTCCCTCTTGATCGGCGCCGCGCTCGGCTGCGTCACCATCCCGCTATTGGCCCGGCTTCCTCGCAACCGCCTCGATGAACAGATCGGCGCCGGTTCCTATGGCTGCTATTTGGCGCACTGGATTTTTGTCACCGCACTCACAGCGCACCGTGGGGAACCGTGGGCGATCGCTTTGGGAACCATCGGCTCGGCGGCAGCCGGCTGGGCCACCTATGTCATTGTCGAGGCGCCGACGGTTCGTTTTCGGCGTGAGCTTCGGCGCCGCAGGCTGAGGGAGGCGAAAGCGGATGCCGCGCTTTCCGTCCCGTCCTAAGCCGGGGATGGCGACGCACGCATCCTCGCTTGACACCAGTCCCCGTCGCCGACTAATGAACCTCCACTCATTCGAGCAGTTCGATCCAGGATGTCGCGTTCCGCGATCATCGGGGTGAGCGCCTTCGTGCACGACACGGCGGCTTGCCTGATCGACGCGGCCGATGGGCGCGTGCTCCATGCGTCGGCGGAAGAACGGCTGACGAACGCAAAACACGATTCCAGGTTTCCGATCGGCGCTCTTCGCCAGGCGATCGCCTGGGCCGAGAGC
>JBARNF010001193.1:0-2711 GCA_049802835.1 Bradyrhizobium sp. | reverse complement strand
GCAGGGCTCCGAACTCGGGTTAACGGCGGTTTGCGGCTTGTGTGAAGTCTGATTCGCTTGGTGGAGCTGATTCGGAGCTTCTGCCATGAGCGTCACCACCGTCTTTGTTCCCGAGAAGTCGCGCCTGCGGGCACTGCTGGAGCATTTTGCCGAGATCGAGGACCCACGGCAGCAATCGTGGCGCGTGGCGTACCCTTTGCCGGAGGTGCTGCTGCTGGTGGTGTGCGGCACCATCGCCGATTGCGACGACTATGACGGGATCGCCGCATGGGGCGAGGCACATCTGTCCTTTCTGCGCCGCTTCCTGCCCTACCATCATGGTGTTCCGGGCGCCCGGTGGCTGACGCTGCTGATGAACCGCATCGACCCAAATCTGTTCTCTGCCGCGTTCACGGCTTGGGTGCGGCAGACGTGGCCCGATCGCCTTGATCTCGTAGCCATCGACGGCAAGACCTCCAGGCGCAGCCACGATCGCAGTGCCGACAGGGCGCCGCTCCACCTGGTATCCGCTTTTGCTACCACCCAGCGCCTCGTTCTTGGCCAAGAGGCGGTCGCAGACAAGACCAACGAGATCACCGCCATTCCGCTCTTGATCGAGCGGCTCGCGGCCGACGATGGCCTAAAAGGGGCGCTGGTCTCGATCGATGCCATCGCCACCAATCCGACCATTGCAACCGCGATCAAGGACGCAAAGGCGGACTACCTGCTGGCCGTGAAGGCCAACCAGCCGACCCTGCGCATGGAAATCGAGACCTTCTTTGCCGACGCCCCTCCCGCTGGCCTCGATAGTGTTATCGACGTCGACAAGGGCCACGGACGTATCGAGCAACGCACCGTCACCGTCTCCCGCGAGGTCGATTGGCTGGGCGGCGAACGCCGCTTCCCGGGCGAACTGCGTCTACCGGGCGTAGCCACCATCATCCGTGTCGCCTCGCGGGCCGAACTTGCAGATCGCGGCCGCTTCGAGACCCGATACTACATCTCCTCCGCATCGCTCACTGCCGCTCGCGCCGCAGAAGCCGTGCGCAGCCACTGGGCCATCGAGAATCGTCTGCACTGGGTGCTCGACGTTACCTTCGGCGAAGACCAGTCACGGTTGCGAAAGGGGCATGGCGCAAGGAACATGGCCGTTGTCAGACACTTCGCCATCAATCTCCTGCGCACCGTCCAGGATAAGGTAAGCATCAGGCTCCGGCGAAAGCGCGCCGGCTGGGAGCCAGCCTACCTAGCCGCCATCCTCGGCATCATCACGAATTAACCCGGATTCGCAGCCCTGCGATCACGTGCCGACCGACCAGGCCGTTCGGCGGCCGTCATAGCTTGTCGTGGCGCTCGGTGGACCCGCCATAACCATCGCTATGGCGCTATGGAAACAATGCCGTCCGCCAGCGACGGGTTTTGATCCTGCCTTTCCCCGTTGCCGATCGATAGGATCGCGATAAATGACAGTGCCGCGCCATTCGTCGGCAGGTCTTCAATCGCCTCGATCGAACAGTCTGGCCTCGAGGCGAGCATATCGAGGCGACATGTTCGGCGGGATTTTTCTTGGGCAAGTTCACACGGGGGCGTAGCCGGCGGTGAGCACGGAGGCTCCTCAAGTTCGACTTTCCAACCGCGCCTAGACTGCCAAGCCGAACTCGCCCTCTTTTCCGACGGCGCACATTGATGTTGCACTCGTCCGCATAGCGCACGAAGCCGGTTACGATTCGTGCGGATCAAAGTCGGCCCCAGTGCAAACGTAGCGCTTCCGTTCATTGGTGCAATGTGTGGACGGTCTATGCTCGCAAATGTGGAGTCAAATTTGGGGTACGTAATCAAAGGTTGTGCTATCCGCTCTGTCATCTTTATGTTGTGAATAAATTGCAATGCTCGTTGATCGCCAGATACGAATGACGTCTGTTTATGCTTCGGAATGTACAGAGACTGCGGGGTCAGGAGTGGTCCGTATTTCGACTCAGGCTGGTCGGGGCAATGTGGCGCGCGGACCAATAAAAAGAGCTGGGAGGATCGACCCGAGCGCTCTCTTTGAACCGAAATTTCTACTTTAAGCGGTTGTTTGGTGGAGTTGCTCTTTTTGCATTTCATCTGCGGCCGGTGGCGCTCTCCCGAGCGGTAATCTATATCATGGGTGGAGTTCAGATGCGTCTCTTTGCTTGTCTTCTTGCTCTTTGGTTCCTGCCGGCTAGCGCAGATGCCCGTACCTCAGTGACTTCATATACGTGGTACGTGGCCACGAACGGCTCCGATACGGGGCGCACCGGACAGGGTGGTTGCGGTAGTGGGACCGAATTTGCGACGCCGTATGGAGCGATCCGATACATCGCAGCCAATATTGATTTGGCGGGTAACCAGCCGACGATTCAGCTGTGTAGCGGCTACTACTCAATCGATAGCACGCAGAACTTCTTCGGCTCGCCGGTCGGGAGTTGGCTGTACGTCCTGCAGGGCGATTGTTCCAATGTGCCGGCCACTGAAGTGAACGTGGTGCTGCGCTATACGGGGGCGCCTGGCGGAACACTCATCCAGTCTCGCGACCTCGGTATCGGCATCGTTCAGTGCCTCACGGCAACCACTGTCAACCCGGGCACCGACACCGCTTTCTATGCCGCTCAGTTCAGTGTGCTCGACGTGAACAGCGTGCGTGTTGGCGCGTTCCGATACGTCTTTATGGCTGATGCACTCGGTGCCTATAACATCGCGCAGTACGGAGC
>JBARNF010001192.1:0-5978 GCA_049802835.1 Bradyrhizobium sp. | reverse complement strand
GGTTCAAGCCGCAGAACGTGGTATCCGTCACCGCGCGCGTGATCGCTTGACGCAGTTTGAACTCCCGGCATCGCTGGCCTCGGCCGAACGGCCGTCGATGCCTGCGATCTATGCGGCGCTGGCGTAGGACAGTGCCCGGAATGATCTGATCTTCGATGATGTACTGAAATCGCTTGAGGCCAAGCGTTCGCCCATCGTTCTGACGGAGCGGAAAGACCACCTCGATTATCTTCAGAAGAGATTCTTGCCATTCGTGAGAAATCTCGTGGTCCTGCGCGGCGGCATGTCGGCGACCGATCGCAAAACGGCTAACATCGCATTGAGTGTCTCTGATGATCATGAGCGCCTGATACTCGCGACAGGCCGCTATATCGGCGAAGGCTTCGATGATGCTCGCCTCGACACGCTGTTCCTAACGATGCCGATCGCCTGGAAGGGAACCCTGGCGCAGTATGTCGGCCGGCTGCATCGGGAGCATGACGGAAAGAGGGATGTTCTAGTAGTGGACTATGTCGATCAGACGGTTCCGGTGCTCGCCCGGATGGCTGCGAAGCGACGGGCGGGTTATCGCGCGCTTGGCTACATGATCGAATAGCGGCGCCTCGCGTGTTTGCGAGACGCCGCGGTGTGGGTCAGCGCGACCAGATCAGCGCACACTCGCCGTCGTCGCCCTCGAAGAGGTTGGCGTAGATGGGCGCAGTGAAGGACGGATCGTCGAGCTTGACCGAGTGGTAGGTGCGGTTGTCCTTCGAGGTCCGGCGCCAGGCGGCACCGATCTCGACGCCTGAAACGATCACGCGCAGGTCTGGCGCCTTGTCGCTGGCGGAGGCGGGATCGCTGGGGACGATGCGCGCCTTGGCATCGATCGCGAGCGTCTTGATGGTGCCGGTGTAGGTGCCATCGTTGCTGCGGGTGAACGACCCGATCTGGGACATGGTGGATCTCCTGTGCTGTGTTCAAGCCCGCGACCATCGCGGCCTTGTGGCGATCGAAAGCCCCGGGACGGCCGACCCGCACCGTCAGGCCGCAGCGCATGCGAAGGACGGCGTGCGGCGATCTTGTTGCTGCGCGAGGAGCGGCGCAGCCGCGGGGAAGAAGATCGCCGGCACGCTGTTGCGGGGACCAGGCCGGGTCGCCAGACCGCATCTCGGGGCAGATCCGCCCAGCAAGGCCCGTCGGTCGCAGGGCATCACGGCACGCCCGGAGAACAATCCGGCTCCAATCGGACACGCACGGCACGAGCGCGCCCAACACAACCGCTGACTGACGTTCCGAACAGCAACCACCTCGACCATAGTCCGGCCTCCACACGCAGAAGGGGGCGACATGCCAACAGGTGTCTATGTCCGTCAGAACGCGGTCTGTGACCGATTGAAGGCGGGAATGGCCGCAGACCACGCGGCCGACTTTGATCAATGGCTCCGCGGGCGCCGATACACGCCACTTACCATCGTCGAGAGGACACGGCTGCTTGCGAGCTGGACGCATTGGGCGCGCGAGGAAGGCTACACGCTCCCATCGATCCGTGAGGCGCATGCGGCCTCATTCGCCTTGATCGAAGCGGGACATCGGCCGCGCTTCCGCGGCGACCTCAACAAGGACGCGGTCGAGTGCGCCAAGCTGTTCATCGCCTACCTTGAGGATCAGGGCGTGATGACGCGATTGCCGACGAAATCGGCGGCGCCACTGGTGACGGAGTTTGCGGCTTGGGCCCGCGAGCAGCGCGGCCTGGCTGAAACGACGCTGGCCACGTATCTTGGGACGATTACTCCCTTCGTCCAAGCGCTGGGGGATATCCCGACGGCCTACGACGCCGTGACGATCCGGGCATACATGATCGAACGTGCGAAAGCCGTATCGGTCGAGCGCATGAAGGGCATATCGGTCGGCATTCGCGCGTTCCTGCGCTTCCTGATCGCAAAAGGACGATGTCCGCCCGGCCTCGATCACGCCATGCCGAATGTTGCGGGGTGGCGGCTGGCATCGATCCCGCGCTTCCTGCCTGATGCCGATATCGCGCGGATCATCCGTGCGTGCGACGGGGAGCGTCGCCTGCGCGACCGGGCCATCATCCTGCTGTTGGTCCGGCTTGGGCTTCGGGCGAGCGAGGTGGCGCGGTTCAGCTTCGATGATATCGACTGGCGGCAGGGTACCATCCGCCTGTGCGGCAAAAGCCGGCGCGAGGAACTGCTGCCGCTCACCCAGGAGATAGGCGACGCGCTGCTCGCCTACATAGAACGCAGCCGGCCGGCACTGGCCATACCATCCCTGTTCACCACCGAATATGCGCCACTGCGGCCAATCGACCGCATCACGGTCAAATGCCTGGTCAAGCGCGCGCTCAAGCGTGGGGGCGTCGAGAGCCGCTACAAGGGTGCGCATATCCTGCGCCACTCGGCGGCCACGGCGATGCTCCGCCACGGCGTCAGCCTGCCGGGCGTAAGCACGGTGCTGCGCCACCGGTCGCAGGCGATGACGGCGCATTACGCCAAGGTCGATATCGCGCTGCTGGCGGCCATCGCGCAGCCCTGGCCGGGGAGATCGCCATGCTGATCGATGATGTTGATCGCTACATCGAGCTGCGCCGCGCGCTCGGCTTTAAGCTCGCAAAGACGGCCCGACACCTCACCGCGTTCGCGCGCTATGCGGTCGACCGGGGCGACACCCATGTTCGCCGCGAGACCGCGATCGCCTGGGCGGCGGCCGTCTCGTCGACGCCACGCAGTCACCAGCGGCGGCTTCAGGAGATCGCGCTCTTTGCACGCTTCCTCTACGCGGAGGATCGCGAGCATGAAGTGCCGCATCATCCCCGCAGCCCAGCAACACGTCCCGCGCCCTATATCTACACGCCAGATGAACTGGCTCGCATGCTCGACGCTGCGGGCAATCTGCGGCGCCAAAAGCCCAGCCCGCTCAGGCGCCACATCTATGTGATGCTGATCGGGCTACTGGCGTCGACGGGTCTGCGGATCTCCGAGGCTCTGAACCTGAGGTTGGACGATCTGCTGCCCGACGGCGTGCTGCACATCCGTCTGACCAAGTTCAACAAGAGCAGACTCGTGCCGATGCATCCCAGCGTGGTCGAGGCGCTGCAGGCCTATCTTGAGGTCCGGCGCCGGTTCGCCGGAATGGATGACCATGTGTTCCTGTCCGTGGATGCCAAGCCGATGTCGCTTCGGACCGCCCAGAGCAACTTCTATGTGATCCTGCGCAAGGCTGACGTCGGTCAGAATCGATCGCGACGTCCGCGAATCCATGATCTGCGCCACACCTTCGCGACGCGCGTGCTGGAGCAATGCGCGATGCGCCGTGATGACGTTGCGCGCGACTTCGTCGCTCTCTCCACCTATCTCGGCCATGCGGACATCCGGCATACCTACTGGTATATGGAAGCCACCCCGGACCTCATGGCCGATATTGCAGGTGCTGCCGAGGCTCTGATCGCCGGGGAGGTCGCATGACGCCGATCGCCCCGCTCATCACCAGCTTCATGCGCGAGCACATGCCGCAGCAGCGCGGCTACAGTCCGCACTCCTGCGAAACCTATGCGTACAGCTTCCAGCTGTTGTTCGCCTTCGCCGCCCAGCGCCTGCGCACGCGCCCCTCTCTGCTCCAGCTCGAGCAGATCGATGCAGACATGGTGGTCGCGTTCTTGCATCACATCGAACATGACCGCGGCAATAGTCCGGCGACTCGCAATCTGCGGCTCGCCGCGATCAAGTCGTTCATGCGTTACATCGAGCTGCGGCATCCCGGCGCCTTGGAGCAGGTCGCCCAGATCAATGCGATCCCAGGCAAGCGTCATGACCAGAAGCTCATCCGCCATCTGACCATGGACGAGATCCGCGCCGTGCTCAATGCTCCCGACGCGACGACACGCCTCGGACTACGGGATCGGGCGATGTTGCATCTGTGCTTCGCCGGCGGCCTGCGCGTCTCCGAGTTGATCGGCCTCACCCTGGAGAACGTCACGCTGCAACCGAGGCCAAGCATCCTGGTGTTCGGCAAGGGCCGGCGCGAACGCAGCCTTCCGCTGTGGAAGGAAACCGCTCGCGACCTGCGCGCTTGGCTATCAGCGCGAGGAAAGCCGCTGGCGACAGAGCTGTTCGTCAACGCCCAAGGGATGGCGATGACCCGCGCCGGCTTTGAGTATATCCTCGAAAAGCACGCAAAGGCCGCCGCGGCTCGATGCCCGACCCTGAGCGGCCGCAGGCTATCGCCGCACCTTCTGCGGCACAGTTGTGCGGTCCTGATGTTGCAGGCCACACGCGACATCCGCAAGGTCGCGCTCTGGCTTGGCCACGCCGATATCCGCACCACGGAGATTTATCTGCGCATGGATCCCTCTGAAAAGCTGGAGGCGGTGGAAGCGGTCATTCCGCCGGCGCTGCGCCGTGGAAGGTTCAAGGCACCAGACGCGCTGATTGCCTCGCTGTTGGAGAAAGCACCGCTGCCTTCAGGGTGAGAGAGGTCGGGCAGCCGATCGGTACGACGACCTTCGATGCGCTGTGACGTCGCGGCATCACCGCGCCGTCCCGCACGAGCAATCGAGCGCCTCTCCATTGGGTTGGGATCGGCGAAGCAAAGCGCTGTGGCTCAATCGCGCTTGCCGTGATGGTGTCGCCGTCGCGGCGGTGGTGAGGCCTTTGAGCCGTTACTCTCCTGTCGGGCTGTTTGGCCCACGTCCATACCGGCCTTTTGCTGGCGGATCACGCGCCACAATACGCTCACTGCGCTCGCCGACCTTTACCCGCAATGGCTTGTTCGCGATCTTCTTCCCCTGCCGCCAAGCGGCGGCATTCCTCGCGAGGCAACAAGATCGCTCAGCCGCCATCCTCCGCTGACGCTGCGGGCCAAGGCTGCGGGTCGGTCGTTGCGGCGCTCAAAGATCGCCATCAAGGCCGCGATGGTCGCGGGCTTGGGAACGGCAACAGGAGATTACCATGGCTCAGATTGGCACCTTCACCCGCGCCGAAGACGGCTCATACGCCGGTACCATCAAGACGCTCTCGCTCAACTTCAAGGCTCGCCTCCTTCCGGCCGAACCCTCTGAGAACGAGAAGGCTCCGAACTTGCGCGTGGTGGTCGGTAATGTCGAGATAGGTGCCGCGTGGCAGCGGACCTCCAAGGAAAACACCGTCTATCACTCGGTCAAGCTCGACGACCCGTCCTTCCCGGCGCCCATCTACGCCAACCTCGTCGCGGTCGATGACGGCTACGCGCTGGTCTGGTCGCGCTGACCCGCGCCGCTGCGGTGCCTCACCTCGTGCGAGGCGCCGCGGCTTCTCTCCTCGGGATTATGCGGAGCGGCGCAGTCACAAAAGCCCGGGAAAACCGCGGCTACCAGCCAACGACTCCGCATAATCCCGCGCTACGCATAATCGATGGCGCCTGCCCAGATGCGGTAGTCGGGCGCCTTGTCGTTGTCCTCTTCGGTCGCGACGAACTTGGCCTTGATGTTGAGCGTCAGCGTCTTGATCGAGCCGGTGTAGCCGGTGTCCGATGCGGTGAAGGTGCCGATGGTGGCCATGGTGGTCTCCCGTTTGTTGCTCGGGCCGCGCCCATCGCGGCCTCGATGGCGTCCCTCTGCCCGGGGAGCGATCGGCCCGCAGCCGTCAGGCCCGAAGCGCCAGCGGAGGACGGCGAGAGCCGGCTTTTTTGCCTCCCGCAAGGAATGCCGCCGCTTGGCGACAGGGGAAAAAAGCCGGCGTAACCGTTGCGGGAAGGCGATCGAGGCTTTGGCCGGCCCTCGGGCCTAATCAGCCATTCGAGGTCCGCGTCGGACGCGCGCCACGACGAACGGAAGCGAGACAGCCGTGGCGACCCGACTTGGCGCCGCATATGGACACAAGGCCGCAGCTCTCGAAGAACTTCTGACGTACGCGAAGCACCGGCCATGACGCCGCGTCGAAACCAACGCAAGCCAGACGGTTCGGGTGGCGCCTGCTGGATTGCAGAGCCCCTGGTGTTGTCTGCCC
>JBARNF010001191.1:0-2286 GCA_049802835.1 Bradyrhizobium sp. | reverse complement strand
GGACTAATAGGGGGAGGTGGGTTGGATGAAGATTGCATCCGCAATCGTCCGGGTAACGCCGACGGCGATCATGAAGGGGGCCTAAGGCCTCGACCCGGAACGGCGGTCGCGCCTGCCAGGCTTACCCGGTGGCTCCCTGGAAGCTGCCGCTGCTGGTCGTCGCGATCGCCGTTCCCACGGTCTCCGGGTTCTACCTCGGTGGTCCGGGCGTCGGCGTCGCCGTTGGCGCCCTGGTCGCGGTGGCGATCGTTGCCATCGCGGTTCGCGCCCGTCCCCACGATGCGATCGGGGAGCCCGCCGCAGCCGGCTCCGGCCGGCGCTTGTTGGTGGTTGCCGCCTGCGCGGTGGAGGACGAGGAGGTGATCGGGCGAATTGCCGCCGAGGCCGCGAGCGAGGACAGGGCCGCAGCCGAGGTACTCGTCTTGGCTCCGGCGCGAATCGGGTTCCTCGATCGCTGGGCTTCAGATCTTGCGCCGGCCCGACGGGCGGCCCAGCGGAACCTGGTCATCACCGTTGCCTCGCTGGCCAAGGCCGGTGTCGCGGCCGAGGCGCGGGTCGGCGACGAGGACCTGGTGCAGGCGGTCGAGGACGTCGTCGGCAGCTACCCCGCAACCGAGGTGATCCTGGTCACCGCCGAGGCCGAGCGCGCGGCGGCCGCAGAGCTCGAGGACCGGCTGCGGGTTCCGCTGCTGCGGCTCAGCGTCAGCGATCCAGCAGCTCGCTGAAGCGCAGCGCCGCCCGGGTCGGGATCGCGAACTCTTCCTTGTGGTGGAGGAGGCCGACCCCGCTGAGGTCGCGGACTGCGCGCTCGATCGAGTCGCGCTCGGCGAAGGCGGGGTCCTCGCCAGCGATCTCGCGGACGATTTCGCCGACTGTCAGCAAGGCCGGATGCAGGTCGAGCACCAGCTGCAGGACGACCGACTCGGTCGCGACGTCGCCTTCCTTCGTCGTCCAGCTGTCGTCGCCTTGGTTCATGCCGCGTCCGCCGCTAAGTCGGTCAGTCGTCGGGACTCTCCCCGCTCGTCTCGTTCTCGATCTCGCCGAGGCCGAGGATCTGCCGTGCCCAGGGAGCGTCGACCGCGGTGCGGTAGAAGTGCTGCATCGACCCTCGCACTGGGACGGTGTTGACGAGGGCGACCGCTTCGCAATCAGCCAGGACCCGCACGTGGTAGCTGACGTTGCTGAGCGGCTGTTCGAGCATGGTCGAGAGCTCGCGCGGACTGATCGCCTCTTCGCTCTCCATCAGGCGCAAGATCTCGCGGCGCAGGGGATGACGCAGCGCCGCCAGCAGGTCGTTGTCGTTCGAACGGTTGAGGCTCGCCATCCCTCTCGGAATATAGAGCAACCGAAATGTTTTGTCTGTAGATCCTCTGTCTACGCGAAAAGTTTCCTCGCGCGTACCGGACTAGCCGCGGACGCCACCCATCTCGCTGAAGACCGCGGTGACGCCGCCATCGTCGCGTTCCTCATCGGCGATTACGTGGGAAACGGCGTTGATCAGGGCCAGGTGGGTGAAGGCCTGGGGAAAGTTGCCGAGATGGCGACCGGACTCGGCCTCCAGCTCCTCGGCGAAGAGGTCGAGCCAGCCGGCGGCCTCGAGCAGCCGCTCGCAGAGTTGCCGAGCTTGCTCGCACTCGCCGATCTCGGAGAGCGCCGAGACCAGCCAGAAGGAGCAGATCAGGAAGGTGCCCTCCTTGCCGTGCAGACCATCGTCGGTCTCTTCGACCTTGTAGCGGAGGACGAGGCCGTGCTCGGTCAGCTCGGAGGCGATCGCGTCGACGGTCGCCCGCAGGCGCGGATCGTCCGGGGGGAGGAACCTCAGCAGCGGAATCAGCAGACAGGAGGCGTCGAGCGCGTCGGTGTCGTAGTGCTGGCGGAAGACGCCGTCGCGAACGCCGCGCTCGAGGATCTCGGACTTGAACTCGTCGGCCTTCAATTGCCACGCGGCGGCGATCTCGTCGTTGCCGAAGGTGCGCGCGAGTCGCACGCCGCGATCGACCGCGACCCACATCATCAGCTTCGAGGAGACGTAGTGCTGCGGCTCGCCGCGCGACTCCCAGATTCCCTGGTCAGGGTGGGGCCAGGCGTCGATTGCAGCTTCCACCTGATAACGAATCAGCTGTCGGTCGGCCGGGGTGCCGGTTCCCCGCAGCGCTTTTTCGTGCAGGTAGACCGAGTCCAGTAAGGCGCCCCAGACGTCGTTCTGGCGCTGGTCGTAGGCGCCGTTGCCGATCCGCACCGGTTTGGCGCCGCCGTATCCGGAGAGGTGGTCGAGCGTCTCCTCGG
>JBARNF010001190.1:0-2801 GCA_049802835.1 Bradyrhizobium sp. | reverse complement strand
CAACACTTGGAGTAAGAGCGAAAGGAATTGTCATCCGGCTTTGGTAGATAGTATGGCGGGATGAAGATCGTGGGACCGTCAATATCCATTCAAAAAATCCTTGAATGCTTCGCTGATCACGCCTTCGCCAGTAGCGCGTGACGCCCTACGTAGGTCAGGCGGCTAGTTGAGATATTGCTGGATTATCCCCGCGCTCGACCATGCCCAAAGCCGACGCTATCGATACGCGAGCCGTGATCGAAAGACAACTTATAAACACGCGGTCTGTTGGCGGGTTATGAAACTTTTCCTGATCGAATGGAGTATTGGGATCGCCGAAGGCGACGCGTGCCACTCTTCTCAGGCGGCCTTGGCGTGATCTGCCTTCTCGACGTCGGCATCGACCCGTTCGACGTGATGAAGCAGACCCGCCACGTGACAGTCGTCGCGGCCGGCGCGAGAGTGATTTCGATGGTCACGTGGGCGAGGAGGTTCTTTAAATGTCGTTCCACTCGATTCTAGCTTTGCTGTCCGCTTCATTAGGGCTGCCGCTTACGAACGCTGTCGACTTTTTGCACGCCGGACAGGGGCGCCCTTGTTTGTTCAAATGCTCGCTGACGATGAAGACATTTGAGCACACCCCGACAGGTAAAGGCTGCGTTATTGCCATACCAATGGTCCGGTGCTGGGTCTGGAGTGCGCGCTTCACGGTAATAGCTCTCGCGAACTAGTTCGTAGACGTTCGGCATTCGGGGTTCTCCTGTTCGCGTGCTTTATACACGGTCCTGGCGTCCGATAGTCACCCCTTTGAAACATGCCGACGAACGCCATGAATGTCTGTTGCTCGCCGTTAAGGGACATTCCCCCGACTCTGATGGAGGTGCGTTGTTTCATTTCGCGAGATAGAGCGCTGCCCGGAATAACCTAATCGCTATTGGGCAAACCGGCTGTAGGCTTCGTCACATGAATTCGACGGGGTGTGCCTACATGGTCTGCCAACGCGCCCTTCAAGAACATCAAATCTTTCCAGTGAACGTAATCAGTCCCATGGCGCCGCCAGCCAGCAGCTGCTGGCGCACCTTCTCTGTGTAGAGTTCCGCCTGCTGCAGTGTCTTCCAGCCGAAGATGGCTTTGAGCTGGTGCGGTGTCGCACCGTTCTCGGCCGCGATGGTCGCGCCTGCCTTGCGGAGCCCGTGGGCGCGTCCGGGGACGCCGGCCTCGATACAGCGCTTCTCGAACCAATTGCCGAGCCCCTTGGTCGTGAACGGCCGCTTGTGCTCGGTCTCCAGGAAGGTCAGCTCGCCGAGCGGCGAGGCCGTGAGCACGGCTTCCAGCTGCGGCAGGATCGGGATGACGAGGTCGACCGGGCTACGCGTGCGGTTCTTTCGCTGGCGGAAGTCGAGCCAACGCCCGGGATGCACCTGGCGCAGCATCGGGCTCATGTGCTCGGCCTTGCGGATGTGCGGACGTCCCATGCGTGCCACGTCCGACAGCCGCTGGCCGGTCATCATGAACAGCGCCAGCGCCAGATAGGCCTTGCTGCCGACCGGGTGGCGCTGCTTGAACTGGAGGATCTCCTCGATGCTCCAGGTATGGTGCCCGCCGGTCTTGGGAACATCGAGCAGCTCGACTTCCTTCGCGAGGTTGGCGGTCATCAGCTTTGGCTCGGTCTTGACCGCCCATTCCGACAGCTTGCGGAGCGCCTTCAGCCGGTGGTTCGCGGAGTTGATCGAGGTCAGCGCCTTGCGGTTGACCAGCACCTGGATCTTGGCCTTGGGAATGTCGCAGGGGAGGTCGCCGACTTCGAGCCCGGCGCCTTCCTGCACCGGCTCACGGCACAGCGCGTCCAGGATGCGCCGCCGGTTCTTCTGGGTCTCGACGTCGTAGCCGCGAAATTCGAGGCATTCCCGGTAGTATTTCTGGATCAGCCAGCGCAGCGAGCGCTCGACCACGCGGGGCGGCGCTGGTGGCCGTTGCGCTGTGTCCGGCCGCTGATAGGGCCGCCCGGCCATGGCCGCGGCGAACTCCTCGTGGAAAGCAGCCGTGCCAAGTTCCTCGCGCAAGCGCACCTTGCGAAATTTGCCCGAGCTGGGAATGCGCTTGCGGAAATAGCGCCTGAGGTTGCCGTGGCGATCGCGGTCTTCGTAGTAATAGCGCTGGTCGATCGGGGGCACGAGGACCTCTCCTCGGAGCTGGGAATCAGGCGACGCTGTCCCAGCCGCTGGGGGCCGGCACGTTTGCGAAGGCCTCATCTTCATCGGGCAGGTTCTCGAAGGCGATGTCAAGCTCGTACCGGTCCCAGACCCGGCAGCCGCGCACCAGCCTGCCGCGGGGCATCAAGCCTTCGGCGACCAGCTGGTCAAACTTGGTCGGCGACATGCCGACCCAGTCGGCGGCGGCGGCGCGGCGCAGGCCGCGCGGGGCGTAGGCCCGCTCGCGATGGTCGGGCACTTTCTTCTTTGGGGGAGTGGCGAGAGCTGCGTGTCCGAGCCGCAGTTCGACGACGGAGGATCCCTGGCTCACGGATGGTCGCGCGGGTGAGGTCATTGCAAGCCCCAATTTTCGATTGCCAGCGCCTCAGCGAGCTTCACGATCGTTGCGCGGGTGCTCTCGGGGATCTTCGCAAACGCCTTGGCGATGCGCACACCTTCTGGCGAGGTGATGAACTTGTCGACGATGGTGTCGTTCGGCGCCGCGTCCTTGGTCGCGAACAGGAAGGGAAGGTCGACCTGCAACGCGGCTGCGATGGCAGCAAGCCGCGATCCGCGGATGCCGTTGGTGCCCCTCTCATACTTCTGGATCTGCTGAAACGTGACGCCGAC
>JBARNF010001189.1:0-4073 GCA_049802835.1 Bradyrhizobium sp. | reverse complement strand
CATCCGCTTGGCCATGAAGCGCTCGAGGTCCGGATTGATGGTGCGGTCTTCGGTCGACACGGCATAATAGCTGGGCTTGGATCGCCAGGCCGCGTTGGTGGTTCTGCCTGAGAGCAGCGCCTTTTGGAACGGCTGCTGGACGGCGTAGAGCACTCTTGCTTTTGCCTTCGGCAGGTCGCTGGCGAAATCACGCAAGAATGCCTCTTCGCTGAGGCGTCCTTCGTCGCCATCGAAGACGATGCCGGCTGACGCCGGCGGCGTCGGATAGGTCTTGGCCAGAGCGGTGTAGTCCTCGCCCGCGTCCGGCGCACGCGCAGCCACATAGACCAGCGCGGAGACGTTCGGATGCACACCAGCCTCGGTGACGATCATCCCGGAGAAGGAATGCCCCACCAGCACCGTCGGGCCATCCTGCCGCGCCAGCACACGTTCAGCCGAAGCCACTGCCTCGGGCAGCGTCGTCAGCGGATTTTGGACAGCCGTGGCGTTGAGCCCTGCCCCTTGCAATCGCGCGATCACCTCGGACCAGCACGAGCCGTCGGCGAACAGCCCGTGCACGAGCACGACGTTCCTCGCCTTCACTGGAGTTGAAGTTGCGGCCATGCCGGGTGTCGAGATCAGCGAAGCCGCAACTCCGGTCAGGAGAGCGGCAGAAAAATTGCGTCTGTCCATCATGATATCTATCCTTCAGGGTTGGATGCGATGTCCGGTTCATGACGCAAGCGCGCACGCGTTCCGCGCTAGCCCTTCGCGGCCGGTGCCGGCGGCACCGGCAGAATGATTTCGGAAGCGACCTTCCAGTCGTTCCCGATGCGAAGCCAATTGATAATCATCAAAAACGGCCTGGCTGTTCCATCCTGCCCCGCATATGAGACCGTGATGTTCATCGGCACGTAGGACGTCCGCGACGTCGCGCGTCAGGCCGACGACCTTGAGCTTCGAATAATCCGGCTCGAGCACGACCGGACCAGAGCTCCCGATATCATGCAGCTTTTGATCAATGGCCTCGTTGCCCCAAAAGCCGGCCCAGTTCCCCTCGGACTGGATCGCGCTCTTGGCCACCAATAGGGTCGAGGGCGATTGCCAGAACATGTCATGCAGAGCCTTGAAATCGTGCTCGTTGGCCAATTCCATCAGCCTGCGGAACTTGGATTCGATCGCGCTCATGGTTGCAGCATCCAGCGGCTCTTTCCCGGCGGCAGGAGCAGCCGCGGCAGCCCCGGTGGAAAGAGCTAAAGTCGCGAGAGTGACAAGAAGTATCTTGTACATGGAGGAACTTTTCCTTCAATTGCCTGGCTCGCGTCATGACAACGCCCGCCGCGCCGCGATTGAAATGAGTGACCCACGTCCATCGGACGAAGACGTCATCCGGACGTTTCAGCTTGCACATTCGCTTAGCAATGTTGTGACTTTCGCATCGAGATTTCGAGCGACGGCCAGGGCTTCCGAGCTGCCAAAATGCAGCAGATAACTCTCCATCTTGTCATAAGAGACGTGCACGCCATCGGGACGCTCATCAATCAGCACTGTGACTGGAGCGTAGGATCCAGCATCGGGCACGTGCTTGACCATGTCTTTCATGATGAGGGGATTGCCCACCACAAACCGCATGATCTTGGGTGACTTGGATCCGGTTTCGCGGCGCAGAATGTCGCCCAGGTCGAATTCCGCGAAGACCATGAGGCCCGTGCGGCCGAGGCCGCTTTGTACGACGCGCTGCAAGTCCGGGAAGGAATTTGTCGCCCTCGTCGCCTTGAAAAATTCGACCATGTCGGGTTGCCCGACCGCCGACTTGAACGCGGCCACGACAGCGTCGAACGGTTTTGAGCTCGTGAGGCCGAAACGCTCCACTTCGAATTTGGCGATTGTCATTGGTCCTCCGTAACAACTCTCGGGGATAAAGTGCCTTGGTTGCGCCACCACGGTACGAGGCGCTCTGCATTCCTCCGAGCGAGCGTGCACGCTCCCGGCGCGAAAGCGCCGGGAGCGATACCGTCACTTCGCGAGCGCCGCCTTTTCGATGACCTCAGCGACTTGCTTCGCATGGACGACGAGCGCGGCATGGCTGCCGGCGACTTCCGTCGTCTGAGCCTTGATCCTGGCTGCGAACGACTTCTGGGCCTCGGGCGCGAGGACTTTGTCCTTCGTGCTGATGACATAGAAAGTCGGCTTGTCGTGCCAGGCCGCAATGTCGACCGGGGCTTCGAACGCAACGTGGTTCAGCGGAAGCTGCGAGTTGGCCAGGTGCGCGGCGATTTCCGGAGGAAGGTCAGCCGCGACAGCCGACGGAAACACCTTGGGATCGATATACAAATTGCCCTTCGCGTCGGGATGGATCGCGTTGCCGCCTTCGGTCGGCGGACCGGCCTTTGCCAGCGACGCCAGGGATTCACCGACCTCGGGCGCGAAGGCGGAGACATAGACCAGCGCCGAAACCTTGGGATCGTTGCCGGCTTGCGTGATCACCATGCCACCCCATGAGTGGCCGACCAGAACGGTCCTGCCGTCCTGCTTCGCGAGGGCCTGCTTGGTGGCATCAACGTCGGCGGCGAGCGAAGTGAGCGGATTTTCTACGAGCGTGACGCTGTAGCCCTTCTTCGTGAGAATATCGGCAACGGGCTGCCAGCTCGTCTGATCCACGAAAGCGCCGTGCACGAGCACGATGTTGTGGGCTGCTCCCTTGGGCAGTTCGGCGGAATGAGCGGAGCCGACCAATGACGTTCCGGCCAGGAGTACGCTGGCGGCTGAGAGGAGGATATGTCGCATTGAATGTTCCTGTTGGCATGTCGGACGAAATGAGGTCCGGGGGAATGGACAGGCGTCTCCAGCCAGATCGCGGTTCTTCCATCCGCCGTTGGCGAAGTGGTTGCCGCACGTGACGGCGGCCCGTCGCGACATGACCTAATCCGCGGACTTTTCGGACGGTAGGGATCAATCGTCCGGATGTTGTGTCGGATCGTCCACCCCACTAACTTCGGAGGCATGGATATCCTCGCCCAAGTGCTCGATCGCATTCGTCTCGGTGGGACGCTGCTCTTCCACTTCGAGCTCGGCCATCCCTGGAATCTGGCGCTGCCGGCGCGCCCCTACGCGCTGTTTCACTATCTCAGCCGGGGCTCGGCGACCCTCGCGCTCGAACAGGGGCAGGAAATCCAGATGACCGAGGGCGATTTTGTCGTGATCACACGCGGCGAGCCCCACGTGTTTTATTCGGATCGCCGGGCCAAGCCTTTGCGGATTATGGATATCGATCGATCGTCGCCACACCTTGGCGTCGTTCGTCACGGCGGCCGTGCAAAACCGCTCACAACCATGATATGCGGCAATTTCACCGTGTCACGGCCGCTGTTTGGCAGCGTGATGGAGCTCCTTCCGCCCGTGCTCCTGCTGAAGCCGACCGCGGACGGTGGCTGGCTCGAAGCCATCCTGCGGCGCATGGTCAGCGAGTCCGCACTCGAGCGTCCCGGCCAACGCGTCGCGCTTTCACGACTGACGGAAGTGCTGTTTGTCGAGGCGCTCCGAAGCTGGATCGCGTCCCTCAGCCCCGGACAAGGCGGCTGGCTCGGGGCGATATCGGATCCGCATATCGGACCGGCGCTCAAGTTGATCCACGAAAACCCGGAGCGGCCCTGGACCCTGAGCGACCTTGGCCAGCGAGTGGGGCTCGGCCGCTCGGCATTTTCGGCCCGCTTCACGAAGCTCGTCGGCCAGTCCATGCATCGTTATGTGATCGAACGCCGGATGGCGGAAGCGGCGTTCCTGCTTGAAACCAGCGACGAGCCGATCGCACGAATTGCGAGCCGGGTGGGTTACGAGACAGCGGCGGCATTTTCAAAGCTGTTTCACCGGCATCACGGACTGTCGCCGGGCCGCTACCGAGCCTCCCGACGCGCCGACGGAGGCCACGCGCAAGTGGACGGTTCGGAATTACAAGTATCCGATTGACCTACGCCAAGCCGGCAACCCGCCTGCCGCGCCTCAACGAGATCTTCGGGCGCATCGAGCAGTGGACCATGACCAAGACCAAGTTCGAGGCCATGGACATCCTCAACGAGTTCGACATCCCCTGCGGC
>JBARNF010001188.1:0-6949 GCA_049802835.1 Bradyrhizobium sp. | reverse complement strand
TCCGGATCTTGCCAATGCAGAGGCGTCGCGGCGCGGACAGAAGCGCGCATCGCGGCAGCTCTGGCATCTCGGCCGGAAGATCATGGAGGTTGATGCCTTCGTGCGGGCGCACCGCGCGCTGGATCTCCGCGAAGCCCATCCGGAGCTGGTGTTCCTGCGCCTGCACGGCGCGCCGCTGCCGTCGAAGAAGACGGAGCAGGGCGCCACGCTCCGCCGTCAGTTGCTGGTTGCTGCCGGCTTCGCCGAAATCGATGATTGGGTGAACCGCGCCCGGATCGGCACCGGTGCCAAGCGTGACGACGTGCTCGACGCCTGCGCGGTCGCCTTGGCCGCCCGCGACTGCGCCGGCAGACTGCCCAGCGGAAATCCGCCGCGCGACGCGTGTGGTCTGTCAATGCAGATCTGGTATTGAGATGCGGCTGACTGGCTGATCGAGGTTATCGCAGCTTCGCGTTTCCTGCGGTGCGGCCTTGCATCTGAAGTAGGAGGGCCTGTGGCGCTTCCTGCTCCCATGCGCGAGTTGCACAGGGGCTTACTGTCTCCCATCGTCCAATTCGCCGAGCTTGCGGTAGAGCGTTCGAATGCTGATTCCAAGCTTATCGGCCAGTTCGCGGCGGTTGCCGCGATGGGCCATCAAGGCGCGCCGCAGGGCCTCGGTTTCCTGCTCCTTCAGTGACGAGGGAGAAGACTCCGACCGCGCAGTCAATGGCAGTGACGAATGCTGCTCGGTGGCGGGACGCAACGGCGCCGTCGCTGGCCTGATCGCCAGCGCGCGGTCGACGATCTCAGCCGAGATATTGCTGCCGTCACACAAAAGCGCTGCGCGCTCCAGGATGTTGCGCAATTCGCGGATGTTGCCCGGAAATGCGTATCGTTCGAGCCGGGCGACGGCCGCTGGCGACAGGTTGAACTCGCGCTCCGAGGGCACGCGGGCGAGCAGCGCTGCTGCCAGCAGCGGAATGTCCTCGCGCCGGTCCCGCAAGGGGGGCAGCACGATCGGAAACGTACTGAGCCGATAATAGAGGTCCTGTCGAAAGCGACCGTCGGCCACCATCGCTTCGAGGTCGCGATGTGTCGCGGAGACCAGCCGAATGTCCGTCCGACGCAATTCGGTGCTGCCGACGCGGCGATAGGTCCCGCTTTCCAGCAATCGCAGCAGTTTGACCTGCATCGCCAGCGGAATGTCGCCGACCTCGTCCAGGAAGAGCGTGCCACCGCTCGCCGCTTCGACCAGCCCGATCTTGGCGGCATACGCGCCCGTGAAGGCGCCCTTTTCATGGCCGAACAGCTCGCTCTCGAACAGCGTCTCCGGCATGCTCGCGCAGTCGACCACGACGAACGGATGCGACGCACGTGTGCTCGCCTTGTGGAGCGCTCCGGCCACCAGCTCCTTGCCGGTGCCGGACTCGCCGAGCAGCAGCACGCTGGCATGCGAAGCGCCGACGCGAGCGATCAGTTCGAGCATCTGCCGAAAGGACGGCGATCGGCCAATCAGACCGTTGGCCACCGGCTCACCTTGGGCGACCCGCAGCGGCTCCATCTTCTCGACAAACCAGGCATGATGACCTCGGTGGTCGCGCACCGGCACCAGTTCTATATTCACATACGCCTCGCCATGCGGGGTGTGATGCAAATGCAGAACACGCTCCCGCACGCCGCTTTCCTGCAGCCGCACCCGCGGACAACTCTCGCCGGCCTGATCACACGGCACATTGAAATGATGCGATACTTCGTAGCAGGTCCGGCCGATCACGTCCGCTGCCGGACTGAACTCCGCGCGATAGGCCGCGTTCGAAGCGATGATGCGGTACTGCTCATCGACGAGGATATGCGGCTCCGGCAGCCCCTCCAGATACGACACCAGCTCCGGCTGATCGAGCGTTGTGCCGGGCCGAGGGCGGCCCTTCTTCGTCGTCCTCACCATCGATTGCCCTCTCGATTCACGTGCCGTTTCGGCACCGACTATTCTGCCACAGACTGCCAGAAACTGCCAAATATGGCACCCAAATCGGCCAGTGCTCTGAGCCTGCTCGGCTCAAGCGACTGATATTCGTCGCTAATTCTCGCCAAACGCATTCTGGCATGCGTCTTGATAAGTCTCCTGACATGACCGACCGGCGTTTTGTCCGACATCTGGGTGTCGTGGTGCTCGTCAAGCTCGCGCTGATTGCGGGGCTATGGTGGGCCTTCGTGCGCGACGCCCGCATCCGGATCGACGCGCCGCTGGCTCTGGCTCACATCGCGGACCACCCCGCGCAAAGAGCTGCGGCCGGTTCTCCTGGAGTTCACCCTTGATATCCGACCAACTCGTCGATCTTTCGCGGCTGCAATTCGCCGCGACCGCCATGTACCATTTCCTGTTCGTGCCGCTGACGCTCGGCATGGTCTGGCTTCTCGTCATCATGGAGGCCGTCTACGTCATGACGGGCACCGTGGTGTGGAAGGACATGACCCGGTTTTGGGGCAAGCTGTTCGGCATTAATTTCGCGCTCGGCGTCACGACCGGTATTACCCTCGAATTCCAGTTCGGCACCAACTGGGCCTACTACTCGCATTATGTTGGCGACGTCTTCGGTGCGCCGCTTGCGATCGAAGGGCTGATGGCCTTCTTCCTCGAAAGCACCTTTATCGGTCTGTTCTTCTTCGGCTGGGACCGCCTGTCGAAGCCGCAGCACTTGCTGGTGACGCTGCTGATGGCGATCGGAACGAATCTCTCCGCGCTGTGGATCCTGATCGCCAATGGCTGGATGCAGAACCCGGTGGGCGCCGAGTTCAACTGGCAGACCATGCGCATGGAGATGACGGATTTCTGGGCCGTCGTCTTCAACCCTGACGCCCAAGCCAAGTTCGTCCACACCGTCTCGGCGGGCTACGTCACCGGCGCGATGTTCGTGCTGTCGATCTCGAGCTGGTATATGCTCAAGCGGCGCGACATCGAATTCGCCAAGCGCAGTTTCCGCGTCGCCGCCGCGTTCGGGCTTGCCAGCGCGGCCAGTGTCATCGTGCTCGGTGACGAGTCCGGCTACACGGTCGGCGAAGCCCAGCAGACCAAGATGGCGGCAATCGAGGCAATGTGGGAGACCGAGCCGGCACCCGCCGGCTTGAAGCTCGCGGCCGGGATCAACGAGACAACGGCGAAGAACGATTGGGAGATCGAGATCCCCTGGGTCATGGGCCTGATCGGCACCCGCTCCATCAGTAAGACGATTCCGGGCATTCTGGAAATCAAGGCCGAGAACCGCAAACGGATCATCGACGGAATCGCCGCGGTGGCTGCGCTGGAAGCGCTTCGCAAGGACCGCAGCGACCAGCCCGCGCTGGCGACGCTCGAGCGCAGCAAGCGCAATCTCGGCTTCGGCCTGCTGCTGAAGCGCTACATCAGCAACGTGACCGAGGCGACAGCGGCGATGATCGATCGCGCCGTCGACGATACCGTGCCGCCCGTGACCCCGATGTTCTGGGGCTTCCGCGCCATGGTCGGACTCGGTTTTGCGATGCTGGTGCTGTTCGCAATGGCCTTCCTCAGTACGCTCCGCCTCGAATGCGCCGCGCGTCCTTGGATCCTGCGCGCGGCGGTGGTCATGCTGCCCGCGCCATGGCTCGCCAGCGAACTCGGCTGGTTCGTCGCCGAATACGGCCGTCAACCCTGGACCATCTATGGCGTGCTGCCGACCCACCTCTCAGTCTCCACACTCGGCGTGACCAGCCTGTACGGATCGCTCGCCGGCTTCGTCGGCTTCTACACCGTGCTACTCGTCGTGGAGATCTACCTGATGGTCAAGTTTGCGCGGATCGGACCGGGGAGTCTCGGCACGGGACGCTATCAGTTCGAACCCAAGCACGCCTGAGAGAGCCACCATGCTGGATTATTCAACGCTGAAATTCATGTGGTGGTTGCTCGTGGGCGTGCTGTTGGTCGGCTTTGCGATCATGGACGGCCACGACATGGGCGTCGGCACGCTGCTGCCGTTCGCCGGCCGTAGCGATACCGAACGCCGGGTCATCATCAATACGGTCGGCCCCCACTGGGACGGCAACCAAGTCTGGTTCATCACCGGCGGCGGCGCCATCTTCGCCGCCTGGCCCATCGTCTACGCCACCGCCTTCAGCGGCTTCTACTGGGCGATGCTCGCCGTGCTGTGGGCGCTGTTCTTCCGGCCGGTCGGCTTCGACTATCGCAGCAAGATCCAGAACCCGACCTGGCGCCGCACCTGGGATTGGGGTCTCTTTATCGGCGGCACCGTGCCCCCGATCATCTTCGGCGTCGCCTTTGGCAACCTGCTCCAGGGCGTGCCGTTCCAGTTCGACCCCTATCTGATCTCGACCTATACAGGCAGTTTCTGGCAGCTCCTGAATCCCTTTGCGCTTTTGGCCGGCATCGTCTCCAGCGCGATGATCACCATGCATGGCGGCACCTACCTCGCTCACCGCACCGAGGGCGTGATCCAGGCCCGCGCCGTGCGCGGCGCCCGCTGGGCTGCATTGATCATGGTGGGCGGCTTCGTTGTCGCCGGCCTGTGGCTGCGCTTCGGTGGCATCGACGGCTATGCGATCTCCTCGACGCTCGATCCCGGAGCGCTGCCCGATCCGCTCTCCAAAACCGTGGTGCGAAGCGCGGACGCATGGTGGACCAATTACGGCCGCTGGCCGCTGTTGTGGGTGCTGCCGCTGCTCGGTATCGGCTGCGCGCTGCTGGCGGCGACACTCACAGCTGCGAACCGCACGCTCTCGGCCTTCGTCGCCTCATCATTCGCGATCATCGGCGTCATCGGCACCGCGGGAGCGACCATGTTCCCGTTCGTAATGCCCTCGTCATCGGTGCCAAACGCAAGCCTGACGGTGTGGGACAGCGTCTCCAGCCGCCTGACCCTTGGCCTGATGTTCTGGGCGACCATGATCTTCATGCCGCTGATCATCTTCTACACCGGCTGGGCTTACCGGGTGATGCACGGCAAGGTCACGGAAGCACAGATCAGGGCTAACGAACATTCCGCCTATTGAGTCCGTCAATCTCGATGCCGGTCGCATCAGGACCGGCTTTTGAAAGTCAAGCCATGTGGTACTTCGCCTGGGTTCTCGGTGTCGGCTTCGCCGTCCTGCTCGCAATCATGAATTCGATGTGGGGCGAAACCGAAGACGCGCGACGTGTCAGCAATGAAGCGGGCGATTGATCATGAGCACCGCAACGGCACCACCGCGCGTTCACGGTCCAAGCCTCATCAGTGCGCTCGTGATCATGGTCGCCGGGACGCTCTATCCGCCCCTGATGACGGATGCCGCCGGACATCCCGACTACCTGCTTGCCGTATTCCTCTCCTGGGCGATGAGCGCCGGCTTCATCCGCGGCGTGGGTTTCGTGCCGCATCACCTCGCATTCCGGTGGTTGTTCTCGGGCGCGGCCTGCCTGCTCGCCGCCGTTACCTTCCTTGCGCTCAAATTCCTGCGCTGAGCACATGGTTCATGTGAGACGTTCATGATCAAGCGGTAGCCTCCAATCAGCAGGAGCGAACACCAAAATGTCCGATGCCATCACAAGCACTAAGAAAGGGCTGACCAATGGACGCCTCACTTGCCAATGAGCCGACCCGGCGCGATATCCTGTTCGTAGCGACCGGTGCCTTTGCCGCGGCCGGCGCCGCCGCTGCCACTTGGCCGTTCGTCGCGCAGTTCACCCCTGACGCTTCCATTGTCGCCGGCGCCGCGCCGGTCGAGCTCGATCTTAGGCCGATCGCGCCTGGACAATCGATCAAGGTGTTCTGGCGCGGCGCGCCAATCTTCGTCAAACAACGAACATCCGAGGAGATTGCGGCCGCTCGGAACACCGATTGGCAAAGTCTGCGGGACCCCGAGCCTGATGAAGCCCGAACCAAGCCCGGCCATGAGCAATGGCTGGTGGTGAACGGCATCTGCACGCATCTCGGCTGCATACCGAACGATCATGAGGGCGAATACCAGGGTTGGCTGTGCCATTGCCACGGCTCGCAATACGATTCGTCCGGCCGCATTCGCAAAGGGCCCGCGCCGTCCAACCTCGCGTTGGTGCCTTATGAGTTCATCAACGATACCAAGCTGCGGATCGGCGCGTAGCCTATGCCAGCCGCCTTGGCGGCATTGATCCGCTCCAAGGGCGGCTGGGCCGTTTCAGTGAGAACCAGGAGAACCCGCCATGCTCGTCGCCATCGCCAGCCAGAACTTTCGAACCGTCACTTCCCACGCCGGCATGACCCGGCGCTTCATGATCTTCGAGGTGCAGCCCGATCGTGAACCGGAGGAGATCAACCGGCTCGACCTTCCCCGCGGTCAGAGCATTCACGAACATGCCGGCAACGATCCGCATCCGCTCGACTACGTCGACGTGGTGATTGCCGGAAGCGCCGGACCAGGATTCGTCGACCGGATGGCGTCGCATGGGGTCAAGGCGGTGGCGACAGCCGAGACCGATCCCGTGCAGGCCATCGCGAAATTTCTCGCGGGCACGTTGCCGCCGCCTTTACCGAAGGTCGGAGAAGGCGGCTGCAGTTGCAATTGTCAGGGCACTCATTGACGGCTTCCGTAGGACTGGTCTTGGACCGACAGTTCTTGTTGCGCTTGAGACCGCCTTCGCCAAACCGGCCCCACCACCAGTTGGGACACGATCCGGCCGTGCAATGACTGGACAACCGGCATTGCAGCGAGGCGCCTATTAGGGCGTGGACTCATGAGCACGTAGCCAATCCGGATCTCGACGAACGCAGGCACCTTGCTCGGGGGCACGCTCGCTGATCCGGTCCGCGTGGTAGCCGCGATCCGGGAGCATCATCGATTTGAAGCCACGCGCTACCGGAGGCCAGCCCGCCTTTTGACCCGGACCTCGAATCTCGAACGCGCTGCTGCCTGCGTGGGTTGTGAAATCGATGGGAACCGCACCTTTCGGCTTATCTCGGAACCCCGGACATGGTAATCATGTCCA
>JBARNF010001187.1:0-2497 GCA_049802835.1 Bradyrhizobium sp. | reverse complement strand
CGGCATTTTCGCGTCTCGCCCGGGTCGCTTTGGCGGCGCCCCGCATTGCGGGCGCGCGGCACGGCGATCATTCAAAATACCGCGGGAATTGGCAAATGAATTCCGTGTAAAGGTCCGGGCCGGGTCTCCGCTTTCGAGGGATAAAATCCGCTCACAGCCGCTGTAAATGGACCTGGTCCTCGGCACGGGCCGATATTTTTCAGCGACACCCGAACCGTGTGGCCGCCAGCCTGGCGCGAGGGTTGGCAAAGATCACGCAGCTTGCAGGTGTCGTCCCAGCGTCGCCGACGAAAGCGTATTTTACCGGCGTCTCGGCCAGAAGCTGCTCGCGTCGCGGAACCAGATCCGGCAGTTCATCCCCATACGCGAGCGTGAGCGCCAAGTCCGAGGGAAGGTGCAGAATCGCGGTCGAATAGGCAAATTGAATAGCGGGCCTGTCGGCCGACAGCACGGCATGGCCGTCTGCGCCCGGAAGCCGCGCATCGGCGATCGACGTGCGCAAGAATGCTTCCATACGCATCAATGGCGTCACTGCATCTCCTTCCCACGGCGGCAGGCACGCGATGGCGGCAACGAGAGCGGCGGGCGCAAAGGCAAGTCGCGCGGGTCGTGACCAGCGTTCGCCGGGTTGCCGGACCATCCGACTGACGCTGATGGCGCAGACCACCGCCACCGCTGCGAGAAGCGTGCTGAGCGAAAAGATGTGCTTGTAGAAGGCGTACCTGGATCCGACGCCAAAGGCGTAATAGGCCGCCATCTGCGCCGCCGAAACGGCCGCAACGCCGCCGCACAAGGAGACGAAAACCGCCGGTCTCGCCAGGGCCAGCCGACCACGCATGGACAGGTAACCGAGACCGGCGGCCGAAAGAAGCAGCATAAGGACCACGGGCACGACGATGTCCCTGGGCGCCTTGGCCGCCAACCACGCTTCCGCCGTCTGGGCCCTGACCATTGCAAATGCGGGCGGTGAGACGATCGCCGCGGCCAGACCGCATCCCAGAAGCAAAATCCCGAGCGCGGGGACGACGATATCCCGGTTGCCATGCAACAGGGCCCTGGCCGTATCCAGACCTCTCCAGAACAGACAAAATCCGGCGAACTGCACGGCGGAGGCCGGATGGACCCAACCGAGCGCGAGCGTTGCCGCGATCGCCGCCGGAATTTCAAGGGCGATATTGCGTGCGATCGTGGGCCACGCGAGCGCCAACCAGAGGACGCACATCGTCCCGAACATCTGCGATATGAAATAGTTCTCGTAGATCTCTCTGCCGTGGAAAACGCGATATTTCTTCAGAACGACGAGGATGATCACCAACAATATCGTCGCCGCCACCGTCGCCCTTGGCGACACAAATCGCATGAGAAGAAAAACTGCCGCATAAGTCATCAGCACGCTCGCGATGCCGACGAGATTCATGCCGAGCAGCGTCGAGTTGAATAGCGCTCCAAGTGCCGCGGCGGCCGAATGCGAGATCGGGGGATGCCAATACATGCTGAGATGCTGACTGTCGGCGATCGAAGGCCATGTCCGGCTCTGCCGGATGAATTCCGCCAGCGAATAGTGCCAGCCGAGGTCGACGGACCCCGCATGAATCCTCCAGCCCAGGATCAGGCTCCCGGCGATGACGATGCCGAGCAGCGCGAGCGTCGATTCGGTCGTGCAACGCGTGTTCCATCTGCCGCGTTGATCTCTCGTCATCGACGTCGTCATGGAAGGCTTGGCCTTTTTGGCTGGGATGGTTTCCGGAATGGTCGCCACCACGGTTGCCGGATCATTGCGCTGGCGTAGATTTTCTACTCACATTTCGGCCCGCACGCGAGATGCAATCCTGCTTGCGGCTCCCATCTTGCGCCTCTTGCCGCGGATCCGTCCGCCCTGTCGGCACATCACCATTCGTGAAAGACGAAGAACGCGCCCGCCGCGATGAAGGCGAAGCCGACCGCGTGGTTCCACGCCAGCGGCTCTTTCAGATAGAGCGCGGAGAATCCGGCGAACACCAGCAGCGTGATCACCTCCTGGATGGTCTTGAGCTGGGCGGGCGCATAGACCGCGCTGCCCCAGCGATTGGCCGGCACCGCCAGGCAGTATTCGATGAAGGCGAGGCCCCAGCTCACCAGCACCACGCTCCACAGCGGCAGCTCCTTGAAGCGCAGGTGCCAGTACCACGCCGTGGTCATGAACACGTTGGAGGCGAGGAGCAGCAGAATCGGCGTCAGCGGGGCGAGGATGTTGGGGGACATGATGGCCGTGGGAGGAGAGAGGGGAGGGAGAAAGCGGCGCGGGAACACCCGCGTCTAGCCGCACCCGCGTCGCAATTCAACGCTAGCCTTCGTCATCGCTTTTCCCGCCGGTCTCGATGACGGAGCTTTCATGCCAGGCCGCCTGTCCGCCTATGCGTTCATTCTCTCCGGCGCGGTCGTGTTCGCGATCGCGTCCGGCCTCGCCGGCGCGCAATCGCAGATGCCGCGCTCGGCGCAGCCGGCCGCGGCCCCGCGC
>JBARNF010001186.1:0-2123 GCA_049802835.1 Bradyrhizobium sp. | reverse complement strand
CTCGGCAAGGGTGCGGCCTATGCCCAGGCCGACGAAGCCATCAAGACTTTCGTCGAGACGAGCGGCGTGCCGTTCCTGCCGATGAGCATGGCCAAGGGCCTGCTGCCCGACCTGCATCCGCAATGCGCCGGCGCGGCGCGCTCGACCGTGCTGAAGGATTCCGACGTCGTCATGCTGATCGGCGCCCGCCTCAACTGGCTGCTGTCGCACGGCAAGGGCAAGAGCTGGGGCGATTCTCCTAAGAAGTTCATCCAGGTCGACATCGAGCCCAAGGAGATGGACTCCAACGTCGAGATCGCGGCTCCCGTGGTCGGCGACATCGGCTCGGTGGTGTCGGCCTTCACCGAGGCGATGGGCAGCAGCTGGCCGAAGGCGCCGGTCGAGTGGATGAGCTCGGTCCAGAAGAAGCGTGAGGACAACGTCGCCAAGATGGCGCCTCGCCTGATGAACAACAACTCGCCGATGGACTATCACGGCGCGCTCGGCGTGCTCCGCACCATCGTCAAGGAGCGTCCGGACGCGATCCTGGTCAACGAAGGCGCCAACACGCTCGATCTCGCCCGCGGCGTCATCGACATGTACCAGCCGCGCAAGCGGCTCGATGTCGGCACCTGGGGCGTGATGGGCATCGGCATGGGCTCGGCGATCGCTGCGGCCGTCGAGACCGGCAAGCCGGTGCTGGCGATCGAGGGCGACAGCGCCTTCGGCTTCTCCGGCATGGAGGTCGAAACGATCTGCCGCTACAATCTTCCGATCTGCGTCGTCATCTTCAACAATGACGGCATCTATCGCGGCACCGATCAGAACGCGGCGGGCGACGATCCGGCGACCACCGTGTTCGTCAAGGGCGCGCGCTACGACAAGATGATGGAAGCCTTCGGCGGCGTCGGGGTCAACGCGACCAGCCCGGACGAGCTGAAGCGCGCCGTCAACGAGGCGATGGATTCCGGCAAGCCGACCTTGATCAATGCCGTGATCGATCCCGCCGCCGGATCCGAGAGCGGCCGCATCGGCAACCTCAATCCGCAGAGCGCGCTGACGAAGAAGAAGTAAGCGCCACCCGCAAGACATCACCTGCCCGCCTATGCGGGATGACCCATCGTTACGGAGAGCAACACATGACCAAGGCGCTTGAGGGCGTTCGCATTCTCGACTTCACCCACGTCCAGTCCGGACCGACCTGCACCCAGCTGCTGGCCTGGTTCGGGGCCGACGTGATCAAGGTCGAGCGGCCGGGCGTGGGTGACATCACCCGCGGCCAGCTGCAGGACATTCCCAACGTGGACAGCCTCTATTTCACGATGCTGAACCACAACAAGCGGTCGATCACGCTCGACACCAAGAACCCGAAGGGCAAGGAGGTTCTCACCGAGCTGATCAAGAAGTGCGACGTGCTGGTCGAGAATTTCGGCCCCGGCGTGCTCGACCGCATGGGCTTCCCCTGGGAGAAGATCCAGGCGATCAACCCCAAGATGATCGTCGCCTCGATCAAGGGTTTCGGCCCCGGACCATACGAGGACTGCAAGGTCTACGAGAACGTCGCCCAGTGCACCGGCGGCGCGGCCTCGACCACCGGCTTCCGTGACGGCCTGCCGCTCGTCACCGGCGCCCAGATCGGCGATTCCGGCACCGGCCTGCACCTCGCGCTCGGCATCGTCACCGCGCTGTATCAGCGCACCCACTCCGGCCGCGGCCAGCGCGTCACCGCCGCGATGCAGGACGGCGTCTTGAACCTCTGCCGCGTCAAACTGCGCGACCAGCAGCGCCTCGAGCGCGGCCCGATGAAGGAATACAGCCAGTTCGGCGAAGGCATTCCGTTCGGCGACGCCGTGCCGCGCGCCGGCAACGACTCGGGTGGCGGCCAGCCCGGCCGTATCCTGAAGTGCAAGGGCTGGGAGACCGATCCCAACGCCTACATCTACTTCATCACCCAGGCGCCGGTGTGGGAGAAGATCTGCGACGTGATCGGCGAGCCCTCGTGGAAGACCGATCCCAACTACGCCAAGCCGGCAACCCGCCTGCCGCGCCTCAACGAGATCTTCGGGCGCATCGAGCAGTGGACCATGACCAAGACCAAGTTCGAGGCCATGGACATCCTCAACGAGTTCGACATCCCCTGCGGC
>JBARNF010001185.1:0-2769 GCA_049802835.1 Bradyrhizobium sp. | reverse complement strand
GCTCGGCGGCGTCGCGGGCCTGCGGCTGGCAGCGGCCGGCGAGAGCGCCGACGTCACCATCGTGACGCCGCCCTCGGATGAACGCGGCACCAGCGATGGCGGCGCGGATGCCGGCCAAATCGACGCGTTTCAACTCACCGCGCGTGAGCGCGACGTTCTGGCGCTGATGGCCGAAGGCTGCTCCAACAAGGAGATCGCCCGCGCGCTCGGCATTTCCGTGCACACCGCAAAGTTCCACGTCGGCTCGTTGCTCGACAAGCTCGACGCCACCGGCCGCCTCGATGCCGTGGCGCATGCCGCACGGCGCGGGATCATCGAGTTGTAGAGCGAAAAGCTCATTGCGGCGCGTAGCCCGGATGAGCGCCAGCGATATCCGGGGACAGACCATCCCCGCATGTCGCTATCGCCCACGCCCTTCGGACTTCGGCTGACGCTCATGCGGGCTACGGGCCAGCGTCTCGAAGCTCCGTCCGCGCGACTACTTGCGCAATCCTCCCACCACGCGCGGCAGCAGCGCCGCGGCCAGCATCCGGTAGCCGTCCGGCGTCAGGTGCTGGCCGTCGACCTGATGCGGCAGGCCGCGCAGCATGCCGTTCTCGACCATCACGACCCTGATGTGGTGCTGCGCGGCCTTGGCCGTGATGGCGCCGATGTTGCTGCCGCGCTGATCGCCGACCCCTTTGCGGGCATCGTTACCGCCGGGCTGCAGCACCAGGACGCGGGTCGATCCATCGACCGCGCCGTCGAACCGGGACAGCATCCCGGCCGTCGTATCGCCGTTGATGCCGGCATTGGCGACGCTGACATGGAGGCCCTTGGCGTGGAGCATCGCCTCGAGCTGGGCCGGAAAATCCTCGCCGCGATTGACACCTTTGCCGTAGGTGTTGCTGGCGCCGAGCGCCACCACCTCGGCGGCCTTGGCCGCTCCGATAGCTGCGGATGCAAGGCCACACACGGCTAATAGGGCAACCATCTGTCGCCGCACAAGATGGCCAAAAGATCCCGCTGGCATTTCATTCTCCCCCGCCTCTTATGAGGCGGAGCGTAGCGCACCGATCGCGGACCGAAAAGCGCGAACGCGACCGGGGATCATCGCACAACAGCTGTCAGGTTGACCGTGAGACAGCACGCCTCTCTCCACTCGTCATTCCGGGGCGCCCGCAGGGCGAGCCCGGAATCCATGTCGCCTCATGGTCCGCGGCCCAATGGATTCCGGGCTCGCCGCTCAGCGCAAAATAGCTTCGCTATTTTGCCGCGCCGCCCCGGAATGACGAGAAGATGGAGCGCCGGCTTACGCCTTCTTCTTCACGTCCTTGACGTTGGAGAACACGATGCCTTCCGCGCGTTCCTTGGTGTAGCCGAGATAGAACTCGTTCTTGGCCAGGAACACCGGATCGCCGTCGACGTCGTCGGCGACGCCGGAATTGTTGGCGGCGATGAAGGCCTCCAGCTTCTTCTTGTCATCGCAGGAGATCCAGCGCGCCAGCGAGAATTCCGAGATCTCGAACTCCACCGGAAGCGAGTATTCAGCATCGAGCCGGGCCTTGAGCACGTCGAGCTGCAGCGGGCCGACGACGCCGACCAGCGCCGGCGCACCGTCGCGCGGCCGGAACACTTGGACGACGCCCTCCTCCGACATCTGCTGCAGCGCCTCCTTCAGCTTCTTCGCCTTCATCGCATCGGTGAGCCGGACGCGGCGGACGATTTCCGGCGCGAAGCTCGGCACACCGACGAAGGTGATGTCCTCCCCCTCCGTCAGCGTGTCGCCGATGCGAAGCGAGCCATGGTTGGGAATGCCGACGACGTCGCCGGCGAAGGCTTCGTCGGCGACCGAGCGATCCTGCGCGAAGAAGAATTGCGGGCTCGACAGCGGCATGGTCTTGCCGGTGCGCACCAGCTTCGCCTTCATGCCGCGATTGAGCTTGCCCGAGCACAGCCGCGCGAACGCGATGCGGTCGCGGTGGTTGGGGTCCATGTTCGCCTGGATCTTGAACACGAAGGCGCTCATGCGCGGCTCGGCGGCGTCGACCTTGCGCAGGTTGGAGTCCTGCGCGCGCGGCGACGGCGCGTAGCGGCCGAGCCCTTCCAGGAGATCGCCGACGCCGAAATTGCGCAGGGCGCTGCCGAAATAGACCGGCGTCAGATGCCCTTCGCGGAACGCCTCCAGGTCGAACGGCTTGCAGGCCTCCTTGACCAGCTCCAGCTCGTCCGTGATCTGGCTGATGTCGAGATTGGCGTTGATCTTGCCGAGCTCCGAGATCTCGATCTGCTGCGCAGCACCAGTCTTGGCGCCTCCGCCTTCGAGCAGCCGCACGCCGCCGTCGCGGATGTCATAGGTGCCGACGAAGTCGCGGCCGCGGCCGACTGGCCAGGTCATCGGCGTGGTGTCGAGCGCCAGCGTCTTCTCGATCTCATCCATCAGATCGAACGTGTCGCGGCTCTCACGGTCCATCTTGTTGATGAAGGTGATGATCGGAATGTCGCGCAGGCGACAGACCTCGAACAGCTTTCGCGTGCGTGCCTCGATGCCCTTGGCGGCGTCGATCACCATGACCGCGGAATCGACCGCGGTCAGCGTGCGGTAGGTGTCCTCGGAAAAGTCCTCGTGGCCCGGCGTATCCAGCAGGTTGAAGACCAGCCCCTCGAATTCGAACGTCATCACCGAGGTGACGACGGAAATCCCGCGCTCGCGCTCGATGTCCATCCAATCCGAACGGGTCGAACGCCGGTCGCGCTTGGCCTTGACCTGTCCGGCGAGCTGGATGGCGC
>JBARNF010001184.1:0-22733 GCA_049802835.1 Bradyrhizobium sp. | reverse complement strand
CACCAGCGTCATCGGCAACGCCTTCAGGCTTCTTAGTTTCATGCACTGTCATCGTAATATGGTGGAGAATCGTTGGACCGATTCAGCAAAGGTGGCACCGGTTCGCGTCGAAAGAAGCGTCAAAGTCGAAGCCGGTCACCTGCTCCGCTTGCCCTGCGCGCCTTGTTCCAGTCGCATGAAGTCCGGGCGGAGCCGGAACTACAAGCGGGACCAGAGGTTCTAATGCGGTGGATCTGACATCCGCTTCAGTATCGCCGTTGCTTCTCCAAGCGAGGTCGGATCGAAAACCGCACGGAAATCATCAATTTGCCGATGCCCTTCGGCTCTGACATCGTGACCGAGTTTGCGGCGGACCGATACGAGCGTCAGAGCCGGGACACCGGCGACATCCGCCGATCACGGCACACCTGACTGGAGGCCTGACATGTCGACCCAAAGAGCTCTGCTCGGCCGCACGGCCGTTATCGCTTCATTGGCTGCACTCGCGATCGGCGCCTTGACCCCGACCAGCGCCGACGCGCGGCATCTGCGCTGGCACGGCGGCGGCCCGGCAGTCGGTGCGGCGCTTGCGGCGGGCGCCATCGGCACCGGTCTTGCGATCGCCGCAAGCCGCGACGCCTATGATTACTACGATGGTCCGGTCTATGGCGGCCCGGCCTATTACGAGGCTCCGGCCTATTACGGACCGAATCCCTACGCCTACGGCCATTATCGCAAAGGCGAGTTCCCCTATCAGGTCTATGGCGGCGAAAGCCCGAACGCGGTTTGCGCGCAAGGCACGACCTGGAATTGCCGCTGAGGCTTTGATCGACAACCGCGCGGCGCCGGGCGAGCGATCGCTCGGGCCGCGACAGGCGTGGCCGTTGCGGCGCTCGGCGTCCGGCGCCAGTTCTATTGCGGCGACGACAGACGTAGTGTCATCGCGGATGAAGTTGATCTTGCCCTCGCGCTAGGCAACGCCACCTGCGGCGAATGGATCCACCGCGACGAGGGCTAGCCGGCGTGTCCGCTGGCAGTAAGGCTGGCCGCGATGGGGTGAGACCCGCCGAGCGTCCAGGGTTGTGCTCCGCTGTCTCGCACCATCATGGCCGGGGCCGGTCCCGGCCGTCCCCGTATCTGGGCTTCATGGAAGAACCACGATGGGGATGCCCGGTCTGTCGCCGCGCCGCAGGAGCTTCGGCCCGCAGGCGGGACAAACCGGGCCTCAATGGCCTCATCGACCGGAGCGGACAAATTTGCTCTTGCATGACGAAGCCGTAGTGCCGACAAATTTAGTGCATTGTCACGTAGCGCCCGTAACGCCGCGCGAGACCAGCCGTACGCGGGAACGGGCCGTTTCCACTAATTGTTCGAATGAGGCAGCATGCGAACGAGCGTACGATCCCGGAAGATCCAGTGATGGATAAGCGCGGCGGCCGCATGCATTGCCGCAACGATGATGAGTGCATGGGCAAGGATTTCATGCACCTCCTTGACGCTGTGGGCGAAAGCACGATCCTTGAGCCATGGCGACGAAATTTCGGCGATGCCGAATAGCGGCAAGGCATCACCGCGCGCAAACTGCAGCACGACTCCAGCGACAGGGACTGCAAACAGCAGCGCATACAGGATGTAGTGCGCGATACGCGCGGCTGGATCCTGCCACTTTCCCATCCATGTGGCGAATTCGGTTACTTCGGGCGGCGGAGATGGATCGGCCAGCCGCCAAGCCAAGCGCGCCACCAGAAGCAGGAGGATCGCGCTCCCAGCGGAAATGTGGACGAACAGACCGGAATCGCGCGGTCCGCCCTTGGGCAACACGTCACCGAAAACCCCAAGCGCCCAGGCGACAGCCACAAGAACGACCGTCAACCAATGCAGTGCCTGCGGAATCGCGCCGTAATTCCTCGTCGAGTTGAAAAGCTGCATCTCGGAACCTCCTTGCAACTATGCTCCTGACGCCCCCGTCCCTCGTTGATGTGGATCAAGCCCTTGCCGGCCTCCGCCTATTCGTCGACCAGCGGCCAGAACCTGCGCTGGGTGCGATCGATCACCGCCCCGACCGCCTGCAACACCGCCGGCACGGCCTCGGGCTGACCGGCGACCTCCCTCCGGATCGCGGCATCGGCCCAGATGTCAGACGTCGGTAAGCTTCGTCACGTTCATATCGCCGGATCTTCGTGGCGGTGGATGGGATGCGCCGCATTGAAACAAGGGGAGCCTTTGAAGCACGACATCGGACAGAGCCGCGTGACGCTCGCGGTTGCGGACAAGCGGGATCTGTTGGACTTCAAGCGCGAGTTGCAGCGGGCCTTTTCGGCCGGCATGACCGACGCGTTCGGCGCGGCTCCGGACGAACCGATTCCATCCGACGAAGATATCGAGGAGTCGATCAACGCAACGGGCGCCGCGATCCATCATGTCCTCCTGGACGGGACCGTCGTCGGCGGCGCCATCCTGACGATCGATCCCGTCACGCATCGCAATTCGCTCGATTTGTTCTACATCTCGACCACGCAGCACGGCCGCGGCCTCGGGCACACGGCCTGGAGGGCGATCGAGGCCCGATATCCCGAAACGAGGGCTTGGGAAACGCACACGCCGTATTTCGAGAAGCGCAACATTCACTTCTATGTCAACAAGTGCGGCTTCAAAATCGTCGAATACTACAACGCCCGTCACCCGCTTCCGCATCGACCTCCTCCGGAGAGCATGCCCGGAGACGGCGACTTCTTTCGGTTCGAGAAGATCATGCGGGATGAGCGTTGATCCCTCCCCTGGCCGGCGAGACCGTCACAGCGTTCGCGTCCGTGCCTGGCCGCGGCGTCATTGGCCGGGCTCGTCCCGGCCATCCGCCACGTGGTCACTGCGCGTCCGGCGAGATGACGCCCTTCGAGAACAGGAAGCAGCCGTAGAACCGGCGCTCGCCGGTCGCGATCACGCAATAGGCGCCCCTCGCCTTCTCATAGAACGCATGGCGCTCGACGCCGATCAGCGGCCAGGATTTTCCCTCAGTGCGATCGATCACGGCCTGGACCTCCTGCTGCACCGGCGGCACCTGCTCCGGCTGGCCGACGACCTCCATCCTGATGGCGGCATCGTCGACAAACGTGTCGAGCGGCAGCACCGACAGCACCGCCTGGACGGCCCGAGCCGCGCTCACATTGTCGATGCGCAGGAGCTCGCCGAACACGGTCTGCCGCGCAATCGCATCGGCCGGAAAATTGCTGTCGCAGATCACCAGCCGGTCGCCATGTCCCATCGCACTGAGGGCGTAGAGCACGTCGGCATTGAGCAGCCGGTCGAGGTTCTTGAGCATGGTTTCTCCCTGCAACATGGTTTGCATTTTTGTTCTGCCCGCCCTGAATCTTTCGGCGGGGCCGGCGTCGGCGTCCAAGTCGATGGTGCGCCATTCTTCGTCGAGGATCCAGACGTTCTTGTCTTTGCCTCGATGGCGCAGGACGGGTCCGGGCGGACGCAAGGTGGATCATTTGGCGGCGGATTCCAGTTTGAAGTGCAGCGTCACCGAATCTCGCAATCCGCCGATCACGGCAAGCGGCCGGCGATCTGCTGCGCCTCAGTCGCGCGATACAGACATCCCCGCGAGAAGCGGAACGTACGCGGCGAGCCTGCGGGATAGGAACTCCGTGAAGAGCCGCACGCGCTTCGTCTTGCGTGTCTCCCCCTGTGTGAGAAGCCAGACCGTTCCGTACATGTGCAGGTCGGTGCCCGGCGCCCTCACCAGGAGGGGGTCGGCATCTCCGACGAAGCACGGCAGCGTCGTGATCCCGAGCCCTTGCCGTACAGCAACGATCTGCGCCTCGGCGTCCGTGGTCCTGAATGGAACACCTGTGGTACGAACCTCACCCTCGCGGACCCAGTCCGGGATGCCATGAACGCTTATGACGATCCAGCGGATGGGGTCCGGCGCACCCGCATGCCACGCGGCCAGTCGATCGCGAGATAGGTAGATGCCGCCGAACAGCTCCGGCCCCTTCAGGCCATGAAGATTGAGCGGCAGGGTTTTGCGGTCGTAGACGACGCGGATCGCGACGTCGGCCTCTCGGTTGGTCAGATTTGCCAGCTCGCCGGACGACACGATTTCCATCTCGATGTCCGGATGCAGACGCGCGAAATCGGCGAAGTCCGGCATGAGCAGGTGTGTCGCGAGGGGCGGCGCCAGCGTCACCCGCAGAAGCCCGCGCACGCTCTGGTCGCGCCCGAACACGCGCGTCTCCAGCTGGTGCGACGACGCCTCCATCTGGTCCGCGAACTCCAGGACCTCCTCGCCCGCAGCCGTCAGGCGGTAGCCCGAAGGCAGCTTTTCGAACATGTGCACGCCGAGGCGTTCCTCGAGCTGGGCGATGCGTCGCAGCACGGTCGCGTGGTTCACACCGAGGCGCTCGGCGGCAGCCCGCACCGAGCCTCCGCGCGCGACGGCAAGAAAGTAGCGAACGTCATCCCAGTCGATCATGGTGCAATCCCGCACCATCAGGTGCGCCTTCCAAAGCCCGTATCTAACACGTCGAACAGCAGTACGGGCGGTCATCATAGCCCATGTCGACGGCCCTATTCCGAACGGCGGACACCGATCGTCGCGGTTGTCGCGAGTCGTCCGGCCGGTTCGATTTCGCACCACCGATGTGCACGCTTCCGCACTCAACGCCTGACGCCGGCGGACCTATGTCGAGGTTCTCGGGGGCGTCCCCGAACGACCAAAAACAGAGCCTGAAAAGAGAAGTCATGGGAAAGCTAGACGGTAAGGTTGCAGTTATCACAGGTGGATCGAGCGGCATGGCGCTGGCGAGCGCAAGGCGGTTCGTTGAAGAAGGCGCTTATGTCTTCATCACGGGCCGAAGGCAGGAGGCGCTCGACGAGGCGGTCAGGCTGATTGGCCGGAACGTAACCGGCGTGCGCGGCGACGCGGCCAATCTCGACGATCTCGACCGTCTGTTCGACACGGTCAAGCGGGAGAAGGGCAGGATCGACATCCTGTACGCGAGCGCTGGCACGGGCGAAGCCGTCCCACTGGGCGAGATTACCGAGCAGCATTTCGATGCGACCTTCGGCCTGAATACGCGCGGCACGCTGTTTACGGTTCAGAAGGCGTTGCCGCTGTTCAACGATGGCGGATCGATCTTCATGACCGGTTCAGTTGCTTCGATCAAAGGTTTTCCCGGTTACAGCGTCTATGCGGCGAGCAAGGCGGCGCTCCACGCATTCGCACGCGGGTGGCTCAACGAACTGAAGGGCAGGAATATCCGGGTGAACGTGCTGCACCCGGGGCCGATCGCCACACCGATGCAGGACCAGGTTCTCACCGAGGAGGCGAAGCGGATGTTCGAATCCCTGATCCCGCGGGGAAAGATGGGGCGTCCTGAGGAAGTTGCGGCGGCCGCGCTGTTTCTTGCTTCAGACGATTCGAGCTTCGTGAATGGGGTGGAGTTGTCTGTCGACGGCGGCTTCTCGGCCATCTGAACGGCCGGGCCATCAATATCAACACGGATCGGAGAAGTATGATGAGCTATGCGATTGTAGGATTCGGTAAGATAGGCCAGGCCCTCGCCCACGCCTTCGCCCGTAAGAACATCGACGTGACCGTCGCGAGCCGCCGGCCGCCCGAGGCGTTGGCGCCGCAGGCTCGGGCGATCGGACCCACGGTCGTCGCCAAGTCGCTGCAGAATGCGGTCGAGGCCGACACGATCATCTTGGCGGTCCCGTTCGGGGAGCATCGCGACGTTGCGAAGGCCCTGCCGAGCTGGGAAGGCAAGATAGTCATCGACGCGACGAACGCGTTTCCAGTCCCTGAAGAGCTGGACGGTCTCCCGTCCTCCGCCTTCGTCGCGAAGGCGTTCACCGGCGCCAAGCTCGTCAAAGGGTTCAATCACCTGATCGCGGCCACCCTGGCTGCCGATCCGATCGTCGAGGGCGGGCACCGGGTCGTCTTTCTGTCTGGTGACGACGAGGACGCGATCGCTCCCGTTGCGGCCTTGGCCAAACAACTCGGGTTCGCACCCGTCGCGCTGGGAAAGTTCAACGAGGGTGGCGCGCTGCTGCACGCACGCGGCCGCAACTGGGGCCAGCTCATCTTCCAGGATTTGTTCAAGAAGCAGCAGTAATCGATTGACGACCGTGTGATCGACGCCGAGAACTGGTCGCGCGCGCCAACTTCGTCGAGCAGCGCGCGCGACCGGATATTTGAAAGCCACAATGTCGCGAAGGTTGGGGTGGGCCTGACGGCGTATAGGAATTGCGGTGCCAGTGAACTCCCCCCTATACTGCTCATTTGGATCAACAGCCGCCTTTAGTGTAGTCCAGCTTTTGTCACGCTCATCCGAAAATGAAAAGTCACCGAGCCGAATAGCATCTAGCATTCGCTTCCTCCAGATCGGATATCGCTGAGCTGCGAGCTACAATCCGCTTCATCGCGCGTCACCAACCAGGCGAAGATCGATCCTGCCGATCAGGTCCAAACGAAGCGTCTCGGCGGCGGCGATCGCCGCCGATGTCTGTCGCAATGTGCTGACGTTCGATCCGAGTGAAACGATGCCGCCCAGCACCGCGGCAATCGCACCGAGGGCGGCGACCGCATTGGATCCGAGCAGGCCCAGCACCGCGCCGAGCAGCAGTCCGGCGCCGACGTAGATCACGATCTTCGAAACCAGGATGATCTTTCGACACCGCTCGGCGACTTCGGCAAGCTCCTCGAGCCGCGCCTCGATCCGGGATATCTGTCCGCTCCAGTCGTCCTCATCCATCAGACCAACCGTTCTCCGTGATGCTTTGCGCCATCGCCCTCATCGGGATTGCCGGCGCCAACGCTCGGTAAAGCCGCAGGAGCAGATCAGGCTGAAGGTGATGTGCCGATCCGAGCAGCGATCGAATACACCCTTCACGAAGTCAGGGTCATAGATATCGGCCATGCCCGCTGCCCGCCCCCTTATTCCTGCGCGATCCTACGTTGCGGCTTGCTTGTCATATGGGAGGGCCAATAGCCGGATACTTCAAGGGGCGTTTTGAAGTCGGGAGCCGCCGACCGTGGCCGGTGGACGATCAGTGCATTGTCACCTGAGAGCGGGTTTGTCAGCGGCTCCAGCCTTTCAGCACCCAGTTCGTCCGCTCATGCAGGCATTCGAAGCCGGCGCGCTCCATATTGGCGAGTGATGGGTTCGGGCCGTCGAGGATGCCGGTCTCGGTGAACACCCAGGATTTGCCAAGTGCTGCCGCATCGGCGATGCGCCGGGCGATGAGCGCGCTCTGCGCCCCGCGTTTGCGGCTCGTGGGCAGTGTCGCGGCCATGCCGAGCCAGGCGCTGTCGCTGTCGCTGTCGAGGTAGAGCGCGGCGGCGGCAAGCGTCTCGCCGGCCGCCCGCGCGAGATAGCAGCGCCAGCCTGCCCGTCCCGGCAACGCGGCGAGCCAGGGCGAGAAGGAGCGCGGCATCCCGAAGCCGGCGAGCACCGTATCGGCATAGAGCTCCGCATCCCCTGGCCCGGCCAACTCGATGGTGAATTCGGTGTCAAAGACCGGCGGGCGGGCGGTACGGCGGCCCATCTTCGCCCAGACGGTCGGCGCGCAGGCAAACCCTTCGTCGGCGAGATCTGCCTCCAACCCGGACGACAGCGCGAATGGCGCGATCTGCAATTGCGCCACCGGGGCCGAGGCGGACCGCATATGCCGCGCGATCTCTCCGAGATCGTGGCGCTCGACCGGCCGTTCGAGGCCCAGCCCGATCACGCGGTTGAAAGTGACAAGCGGCACGTTCCTGGCGCTGATCACAAGCGCGCCGCCGACGATCCGGCCATCACCACCGATTTCGGCCGTGAGCCGAGCCGGCATGACATCAAACAGGTCCTGCCATGCTCTCACCTCGATGGCTTCGGCTGCCCGCTGTTCGCCCGCAATCGCAACCATTGATCGACCCTCGAAAATTTCTTACAGTGTAAGGTACAGCAAAAGTTTACGCTGTAAAGGGGGGAATCGTTGCAGTGGCCGCCAAGCGTTTGAAGCTGACCCGCGACGCCATTATCGACAAGGCGCTGGAACTGATCGAACAGGACGGGCTCGACCGTCTCTCAACCCGCGCGCTCGGCAAGAGCCTCAGCGTGCAGGCCATGGCGCTCTATCATTATGTGCCGAGCAAGGATGCGCTGCTTGACGATGTGACGGCTCGGCTTGCCGCGATGATCGTCATTCCCGAGCCGAGCGAGCACTGGCGCGGCGACCTGGAGACGATCGCCAGGAGCTATATCGCGATTGCGCGAACCAATCCGCGGGCCTATCCGCTGCTCGCGGGGCGGCGCTTCAATTCGCCCGAAACCCTGCCGATCCTGGAAAAGGTGTTCGCGATCTTCGCTGCCGCGGGCCTGCCGCCGAAGGGCATTGCCGCCGCCTTCCGCCTCCTCGGCTATTTCATGAACGGGGCCGGCATGGCGGAGATGGCGACCCGGGAAGCGGCCCGACGGAGCGATTTCCAACTCCCTGATCCGGATTTTCTCGCCGATTATCCCTGGGCGCGGCAGGTTGTGCCGCATCTGGCGCTCGACGAGCTGAACAGCATTTTCGAGAAAGGACTGAAGGCTATCCTGGATTCGATCGAGAACGACCCGACCCGCAAGCCGAAGATCGCTGCGGCTTAGTTTGCGAAACCGCGGATGGGCAACAATCATTCCCACTCGATCGTGCCCGGCGGCTTTGACGCCGGTGAAGGAGACGCTTTCGATCACGTCGGGATAGAGCGTGCCCAGGGCCTTAAGAAATCGGCGCCACCGATCTTCTTGGCCTGCGCTTCGAACACGTCGATGACCTCAGTGCATCGAGAACCACACTGATCGGCTCGCACGGGACTGCGCGGGCCCACGGCGTCCTCACGACGGCTCAGGTGCAATTGCTCAACTTGTCAAACAGCAAAGGCGTGAAGTCGCGATCTCGCGGCGCGATGCGTCCGAGTTGTGGATCAGTTCGGCCCTCTCCTTTGCAAGAGAGGCGCAGGGAAGACCGGGTATCGACTGATACCCGCGGTCCGCGTGCAACAAAAAGCACGCGGCAGAACCACAGGTTCAGCCCAATATCCGGCCTTCCCTGCGCGACGGTTTTTCGGGTTATAGGCGCTCTCCCCGGGGATCGGCTGTCTTGCCCCCGTCGCCAGCGGATCATCATCACCGCCGGCTTGGCATCAGCACCGCGATGCCAGGACCACACCATTTCGCCGTCGCATCGCTCCGTTCGTCGGCCCGGTTGTGACACCCGGCTGCAGAGCAACACGCCCATCGCCTCCCCAACTCGACGCTCGTGACGATCGCGAAACGTCCCTCTTCAGCGAGCCGGGATGCGCGAGAATGTGGATGTGATTTGCCCGACGGTGCAAGTGATTAGTTTGCGACAAACCGGCACGACGGGCAGTTGACGCATGCCCGGCATGCGCGAATTGCCCGTCGGGCAGATCGTCAGCCGCTCGACGACCGCGTGCCCACGAGTGGCTTTGCCTCTCTCCTCGTGGTCATGGCCGTGCTCGGTCACGGCCATCCACGTCTTCGTCATCACGAAGAAGGACTTGGCTGCACTGACCTTCGTTGCGGGTCCGCGCTGAACGGGGCAGCGAGGGCCGCCTGGATGCGAGCGACGCTAACACGTTTTGTGCAGCGTCACCGTAACTCCCCGTAACTCTCGCTGGCGAGCGAGCTTCAAGAGTTTTGTGCACTGTCACCGTAATCTCACCGTAATCTATTGGCTCTCGGATGGCGTCCGGCTGTAGACCGTTTTGGCCGGATAGGTCGAGTTCGTGATCGTCAGCGTACTACCATCGAGATTATAGATGCTGGCGCCGTCGCGCGCCTTGTTCTTGACGAACGCCGACTTGCTGACGCCGACGACTGTCGCTTCCAGCTGCGAGGCCCGGCTGATCTCATAGATCGCGCCGCCCTGATGGCGCGCGCTATTGGCCGTAAACCGGGCTTGCTCATAGCTCACATGCGAGCCGTAATCCTCGTAGGTTGCGCCGCCATCCTGCGATGCCTGATTGCCTGTGAACGAGCACTTCCGACATTTGACGACGACGCCCTCGCGGTTGACGTTGGCGCCGCCATAGACGGCCCGATTGCCTTCAAAGGCGGTATCGGAGATCGTGAGATTGGCCTTGCCGTAGGCATAAATCGCTCCGCCTTCGAGTGCTTCGTTGTGCTCGAAGCGGCAATTGTGCAGCGTCATCTTGAATCCGATCGCGGCCTCGCGCGGCAGAAATTTCTTGCCGGCGTGATAGGCAAGCAACCCGCCGCCCTTGCCGTTGTAAGTCCAGCCGACTGCGCGACCGTCACGCAGCGTCAATCCGTCGAGCAGCGCGTCATCGGCGCCATAGAGGACGTGCGCATATCGATAGCCGTCTTTGACGGCCTTCGCGCTCAGAATTGTCCGCGCGCCGGCGGCGTGACGCTGCTCTAGGGTAGTTTCAGTGCCGGCAAACCCGCCGTACAGGTTCACGCCGTCGTAGAGAATGAAGGCCGCGATACGGCCGTCCTTCTTGGCAGGCCCGTACGTGCCGGCCTTGATCCAAACGGCCGCCTTCGAGGCCGAGGCGAGGTCGATGGCCGCCTGTAAGTCGGAGAACCCGGTTGCCCAGGAAAGTCCGTCCTGTGCCTTGGCCGGGTTGTCCGGGACGACATAGATGACCGGTGCGGATACGGCCTTGGCGCTGACCGTCGGCCGGATGTACTCGCCCTGATATTCGACCGCGCCGCTGTTCTTCACGTAAATCTGGACGAGTTTCTCGACCAAGGCGTTCTTCAGCAGGAGCGCGCCGTCCAAGCCGGGCTGGTAACCGCGCGCATAAGCGGGCGCGGATTTAAGTGCAACGGGCTCCAACTCTCCCTTGAGGTTGCTGATGGGGATGAATTCGGCCAGCGGCAGCGTGCTTCCCGCAGGAGCGAGCGAGCCGACCTCCGACACAATGTCCTCATGCCAATTATAGACGTTATCAACAACGCTGCGAATGAGGATCGGATTGCTGTTCGCACCGGTCCCCTGATAAAGGCCCGGGCCCAACTCGCTGCTGGCCTTGTTGCCTACGATTGTCACGTTGACGAGCAGTGGTGCCGAGCCGCCGTCATTGCCGATGCCGCCGGCGCTCACGGCCGAGTTGCCTGTGAACAGCGTGTTGAAGACAAGCGGCGACGCGGCAAAGTCGTTGTAAAGGCCGCCGCCCTTGTCGTTGCTGCGGTTGCCGATGAAGCGGCAGTTGATGAAGCGCGGCATGGCGCCGAGATCGTTGCTTACGCCGCCGCCGCGCAGCTCGGCTACATTGTCGATGAAATCGACATTGATGAAGGAGGCCTGGTCCGCGCCCGCCTTGTGAACATTGTAAACGGCGCCGCCCTTGGGCGAGTAGTTGTTCTTGAAGACGACGTTGCGCACGATGGGGCTGGTCATGAAGTTTCTCATGCCGCCGCCAACGACCATGTCGTTCTTGAGAATGTCGGCCGGCACGAGATGCATGCGGGGCTTGTCCGTCCCGTAAGCATCCGAGACCGTGAAGCCATCCAGAATGGCTCGGTCAGCGCCCATAATAATGGTCTTTGTATTTTTCGTCTTATCGCCCTTGCCGATATTGCCGCTGAGTATGGTTACGTTCTTTCGAAAATCCCTTTGCTGCCGCACCGTTTCGTTGCCTGAGAAGCCCCCATAGACGGCGATGTCGTCCTTGAGGGCAAAAGACCTGGTCTGATCGGCCGCATCGGGATAATACGTGCCACGCGCCACCCAGATTTCGTCGTTCTTAGAGACCGCTGATAGTGCATCCTGCAGGGATTGGAACGGGGCCTTCCAGGCGTGCCCGTCTCCCGCACTCTTACTTTCCTGATTCACGTACCAAATTTTTCCGGAATCGGCTTGCGAGACGCCCGAAGCCAAGGCGACGATTGCAGCCGCAAAACATGCCGTGAAAAGATGCTTCATCTTCGCTCCTAATCGGTGATTGACCAGCGGCGCGTCGGCTGGCTCCGCAGACGTCTCAGCGAGCGCGGGTATCCAACGAGCAGAGCGCATTTCTGCGGTGGGTCACAGTGCGGCATTGAAACATGCTCTCGACGTCAATCGTTGGTGTTGATCTGAGTCAACGCGGCGCAATACGCCGGTGCGGCCCGTGTTCGGGACCTTCGCTGCGATTTGAATATGTCTTACCTCTATGGGTCGGCTCGCCAGCCTGCGTTGCCATCAGCAACGAACGGTCCGTGAGGCGCTGACGGCCTCCTCCATCTTCGAACAGAAATTGGCGTTGAACCGAGGCGGATTCGGTCTTTGCGAGCAATCACAGCCGGTTCTGGAGACTACCTGACTATATGGTCGAAACTCGCTAAGAAGGAGAAGTCTGCAGTTGCGTGACGTTCGTACATTCTAGGCTGCGTGAAGGCCTCACAGCTTCAACGATCAGCTCACTCCCACTCGATTGTCTGTCACGCGAACAAGACATTGATCCTGAAGGCTATTGCCAAGATGCCGCTTCAGGATGCCGACGGTGAGACCGACGGTTTTCCTTCGTATTGATTCCACAGGAATATTTTGCCCGTTCATGCCGAGCGCGCTTTCGAGAACTATCGGCTGCTATCGCCTGTACGGATTTCCGCGAACCTCATCTAATAGGCGCCCCATCGTCGCCTCTGTTGGTCCATGGCGAGATCGAGGCAGCACAAGCCGGCGTCGCGCGGCGTTGGTGCTGAGCAGTTCGCCAAGCTGGTTTGGCAGCGTTCGCAGCCAGCAACGCGAACGTGAACGATCGCTGATTCCGGCTGGCGGGCACGTCGAGACTCTCGCCGGCCGGACATAGCTCGCGACCGCACGTTTGATGCCGCGTTCTCGGCTTCCAGCTCGAGCCCTGGACGACTTCCCTCTCAAGGCAAAATAGGAGTTCGATTCCCCAGGAGAACGCGAACCCGATGCCCGCTATCCACGTCGGGTTCGGTCTGCCGAAAGCTGCGACATTAGCGCAATCCACACGCGAGATCCCGGCTTCGCAATCTTCCGCGGCGGATCGCCCAGCGTTCATGGCTAAGGCGCATCACGCGCTCCAGCGCTGCCCGTGGACCCAAGGTCCTCTCAGGGATGCAAGCGATGACGGCATTGCGATCCTCGATGAATGGCTCATCGACGATCCATGTCCGCAGTTCTTCACCGGCGAGTCTAGCTGCAATCCGATCGGGTGTCGGATCAATGTCGTGTGCGACCAAGATGTTCATCACGATCCGGCCACCCGGTGCCAGACGGGCGCGGATGGCGTCGCAGGTCTCCGCATCAAACTCTTCCGTGAACCGGAATCCCGGTCCGCCGACATCGATCGCAATGGCGTCGTAATATCCGGGGTCATCGAACACGAATTTGCGAAAGTCGGAGACGATGCAGGGGACTTCGTCCGGCAGATCGAAATATCTGTGCGCAAGCACGAAACTGATCGGGTTGATGTCGACGACGGTCAACCTCTTGCCGAGACGCGACAGCCGTGTCGCAAGATTTCCCCCGCCACAACCCAGGATGAGGATTTGTTCGGACCGCGACAGCAGTTCGTCCATGAGCTTGACATAGGTGAAGACGCTCTCGCCGTCGGGCGTCGCCTGGCTTTGTCTTATCCCTTCTTCGAAGTACACGCGCGTCCCATCCCAGGAACACTCGACGATATCGATCTGCCCATTCTTTCCTTGATAGCGACCAAGTAGTTTCACGGCATGTCACCACACATTAGGAATTGGGCATCAGCAGAACGCATGCACAAGATATCTGTTATCATGTCGCGTGCAGAGCGTCGCTTTTTTGGATATCGCGCGTAAAGTTGCCGCATCCATCGCGAAAATTCGGTCCAAGCCATCATCGGGACGTTGCCTATGATATATTCTGCATCTAAATTGATGGTTAGGATAGCAGGTTATATGGTATAGATTTCTTGATGAGAATGTCACTTGAGGTCGCCATTTCATGATTACGGCCAACCAGCTCAAGGCCGCGCGTGCGCTCCTGAACATCGATCAGCGGCAGACCGCCGAGCTTGCGGGTCTTTCAGTTCCTACCATCCAACGGATGGAAGCGAGCGACGGCGTCATCCGCGGGAACGTCGATTCTCTGGTGAAGCTGGTTTCTGCGTTGGAGAATGCCGGGATCGAATTGATCCCTCCGGGAGGGCAGAGCTCGTCCGGTGGTCGAGGCGTGCGTTTCAGGGAGAACGTCACGAAGCCGAAAACGAACAACGTGAAGCAGCCCAAGCCGTCTTCGTCGCGGACCTTGGTGCGCGCGCGATGAATCACCGGTCTGTCGGGGCAGATGACGGCACCAGATTGCGTGTCCTCGCATGAAGTTTGGCCGACGTGCTGAGCCTCAAATGGCAGTAGCGCTTTTGGCCGTTCGATCGAGCAGACCAAGAAGCCCCTGCAAGATCGTAACCGGCGGTGGCGGGCAACCCGGAATGTGAAGATCGACCGGGACAACCTGCGAGACTCCTCCAACCACCGCGTAACTGCCCGCAAAACATCCACCGTCCCGGGCACAATCACCCACAGCGACGACCCATTTCGGATTCGGGGTCGCGTGATAGGTGCGCTCCAGCGCGTCGCGCATGTTCTTGGTCACGGGCCCGGTCACCATCAATACGTCGGCATGGCGGGGCGAAGCGACGAACGTGAGGCCGAACCGCTCCACATCGTAGTAGGCGTTGTTGACCGCGTGGATCTCAAGCTCGCATCCATTGCAGGATCCAGCGTCGACCTCGCGTATCGAGAGACTTCGGCCGAGGCGCCTGCGCGCGGCGTGACCCACGGCCGTTGCGAGCTCTGTTAGCGCGGCGTCGTTCGAAGACGGCGCCTGCTCCGTGAACGGCCGGCGAAACAGGCTTTCGAAAAGCAGCTTGCGCATCGTGTGCTTCCGTTAGAGATCCTGGCCCGAATAGGAGCAGTTGAAGGACTTGTTGCAGAGCGGAAAATCCGCAACGATATTGCCCTCGATCGCAGCCTCAAGAAGCGGCCATTGAAACCACGATGGATCGCGCAGGTGACATCGTTCGACGCGGCCGTCCCGCAAGCGGAGCCAGACCAGAACGTCACCGCGAAATCCCTCCACGATGGCCATGCCCTCCCCCGCCTCCCGCTGAGCCCCCGCATGTGCTCCCAACGGGCCGTCCGGAAGCCGCTCCAAGATCTGGTCGATCAGTAGGAGTGACTGTTCGACCTCGCGCACGCGGATCCAGACCCGGGCGTTGACGTCACCCTCGTTAAGGACCGGCGCTTCGAAGTGCAGCGCGTCATATGGCGGATATCCAATTGTGCTTCGCGCGTCGAAAGCTCGGCCGGATGCGCGGCCGATGTAGCCCCCGGCGGCATATTGTCTTGCCAGCGCGGGTTTGAGAACGCCGGTATCGACCGTACGATCCTGCAGCGAGGCTGTATTGTCATAGAGCTCGACCAAAGCAGGAAACCTGAGGCGGATGTTATCCAGCGTCGTCCGGATGACGTCCTTGCCTTCATCGTTGACGTCACGGGTCATGCCACCGGGCACGATGATATCGCGCATCAGCCGATGACCGAATGCGGTATTGGCGGCGCGCAGAATGCTCTCGCGCAGCACGCTGCAATGAGCGTGCATCAGCGCGAAGGAAGCGTCGTTGCAGATTGCTCCGATATCACCGAGGTGATTGGCAAGCCGTTCCAGTTCAGCAAGCAGCGCGCGCAGCCAAACCGCGCGATCCGGCACGACGAGCTGCAAGGCCGCTTCGGCTGCACGCGAAAACGCAAAGGCATAGGCGACCGTGCTGTCGCCGGACACGCGTCCGGCAAGCTGGACGGCCCGTTCCAGACTGGCTCCGGTCATCAGGCTCTCGATACCCTTGTGGGTATAGCCAAGCCGCTGCTCCAGCCGGACCACGGTCTCGCCGCTTGCCGTAAACCGAAAATGTCCGGGCTCGATAATCCCTGCGTGCACCGGACCGACAGCGATCTCGTGCATACCATTGCCCTCCACCGGCAAGAACGGATAAGGCGGCGCCTTCGACGACGCAGCGATGGGATGTCCCAGTGGGAAGTGCTCGCCCCAGCGATCGTGATCGAGCCACGGGCGCGTGTCGGGCAGGCCTTCCGCGGTCAATCCGAACAGATCCTTGATGGTGCGCTCCAGTCGAAGCGCGGGCGGGTGGTGCTTGCCGACCGAGGGATAGCGGTGATCTGGACAATCCAGGCTGATGGTGGCGATGTCTGCTGAATGTCCATCCATGATTGCCATATGTACCGTCGAGGGCTCTCCCCAAAGGCCGAGCAGGCTCCAGCGTCCGTGTGCCAGCTCGCTTGCCGCAAACGCCCAGACCGAGGCATCAACCGTGACCCGCGGCCACGGGCTGTGGTGCTGAACCTGGCCGCCCTCGAGCACGAGATCGATCAGCGATGGCATATCCGGCTAATCCCCAAACTATCCCAAGAGGCGAGCGACATGCTGGAACCAGACCACGAGCGGAGTGGGAAGATAGATTCCCGCCATCAGCACCAGAGAAAGATGCGTGAACATCGGCACATAGGACGCCTCAGCTGACTTGGTGCTGCCGCGCGGTTCGCCGAATGCGACGCTGGTCAGGCGCAACGTCAGGGCGCCGAACGCCAGCAACAGCCCGAACACCAGTACGATCGCAAGCAGGGGTTCACGTGCAAAGGTCGAGCTTACGACCAGGAATTCGCTCATGAAGATGCCGAGCGGCGGCAAGCCGGCAATCGCGACAACGCCCGTCACCAGACCCCAGCCGAGCGCCGGATGGGTCACGGTCAGGCCCCGGATGCGGCTGATCCGCTGCGTCCCCTTAATCTGAGAGATATGGCCGACGGCGTAGAAGATCGCCGACTTGGTCAGGCTGTGCATTACCATATGCAGAAGCCCGGCGAAATTGGCCAACGGTCCTCCCATCCCGAACGCAAAGACGATGATGCCCATGTGTTCGATCGAGGAATAGGCGAATAGGCGCTTGATGTCGCGCCGGCGGTAGAGCATGAATGCCGCGAACACGAGCGAAACTAGGCCCATCGTCACCATCAGAGGCCCCGGAGCAATTGCCGCTGGATTTGCCGCAAGCAGTATCTTGAAGCGCAACAGAGCATAGAGCGCGACATTCAGAAGCAGGCCCGACAACACCGCCGATATCGGGGTCGGGCCTTCGGCGTGGGCATCGGGCAGCCAAGCGTGCAGCGGCGCCAGACCGACCTTGGTTCCGTAGCCGAGAAACAGGAATATGAAGGCAACATTGAGCAGGGCAGGATCGAATTTGGAAGCATGGTCGATCAGAAGCGTCCAGACCATGCCGTCCTGGCCTTCGCCGACGATGGGACGCGCGGCCATATAAACGAGGATCGTGCCGAACAGCGCAAATGCGATGCCGACGCTGCCCAAGATGAAATATTTCCAGGCGGCTTCGAGCGCGGCATGCGTCCGGTAAATCCCGACCATCAACACGGTGGTCAGCGTGGCGATCTCGACCGCGACCCACATCAGACCGATGTTGTTCGATACGAAGGCCAGATTCATGCCGAACATCATGGTCTGATACATGGCGTGATAGAAACGCAGGTACACGGGCGTCAAGCGGCCCGTATCCAGTTCGTGGGCGATGTAGCTGGCGCTGAAGATGCTGGTCGTGAAGCCGACGAAAGTATTGAGCACGATAAAGACGATGTTCAGGTCGTCGACCAGCATATACGGCCCGGGCTGCGGGCGCTCGACGATGAGCAGCGAAAGCGCTGCAAGAAATGTGGCCAGGCTGGCAATGACATTCAGCCGCGCCGTCAACCGGTAGCCAGGCAGAACGGCCAGCAACGCGGCCGAGCCGATCGGAATCAGGAGGACGGCCGCAACGGCATCGAACGAGTTCGCGCTCATCGTCGTTCGCCCCGGTAGTCGTCGAGAGCAGACACATCGACAGAATCGAAGCGTTCGCGGATTCGGAACAGGAATATGCCAATGACGATGAATGCGATCAGGATCGAGAAGGCAACGCTGATCTCGACGACAAGCGGCATGCCTTTGGCGCCGGTCGCCGCCAGGACCAATCCGTTCTCGAGTGACATAAATCCGACGACCTGACTGACTGCATTGCGACGTGTCACCATGACCAAAAGCCCAAGCAACACCACCGATAGCGCGAACGCCAGGTCCTCGCGCGCCAAGGGGTCTGCGTCTGCGGTCACCCTCAGCATCAGCACCATGGAGAGGGCGACCAGTCCCATTCCGGCCAGCATGGTCGGGCCGATGCCCACGGCCGATTCGATGTCACGATGAATCCCAAGCTGCTTGACGATGCGGTGAAGCGCGACCGGAATGACGATCGCCTTGAAGAGAAGGGCGATTGCCGCGGTGACGTAAAGATGCGGCGCATTCTGGATGAAGGCCTGCCAGGCGACGGACAGCGCCAGCACCAGGGCGTGCAGCGCAAACACGTTGAGCAGCGAGTAAAGCCGGTCCTGGTACAGCATCATGAAGCTGATCAGGACAAGCCCACCGGCCAGCGTATGCGAGACGTCGAAGGAGAGGCTGTGCATCTGCATCAGAAGCTCTTTGACACGAACAGAAGGAGGGTGCCGAGCAGACCCAGCATGAGCGCAGCACCGAGAAATTGTGGAACGCGAAAGACCCGCATTTTCGCCGTGGCGGTCTCGAACAGCGCGAGGAAAAAGCCGGCAGCCGCGAGCTTGACGACGTAGGCGACGGCTCCGATGGCGTAGGAAAACGGGCCGGTACCGAACACTGCAATCTTCCAGGGCAGGAACACGCACGCGATCAGCGAGATATAAAGCAACAGCTTGAGGAAGGTGCCAAATTCGATCATCGCGAGATGACGGCCCGAATATTCAAGAACCATCGCTTCATGCACCATGGTGAGCTCCAGGTGCGTCGCCGGATTGTCGACCGGAATTCGCCCGTTCTCCGCCAGCGCCACCATGATGAGCGCGATCACCGCCATTCCCAGCGATACCCGCAAGCCAACATAGGACGAGGCCATGAAGTTTGCGACCGTCGAAAGCTGGGTCGAGCCGGCAACCAGCGCAATGCAAAACACAAATAGCAGCATCGCCGGCTCGGCCAGCGCCGCAATCATGACTTCGCGGCTGGCGCCAATGCCGCCAAAGCTAGTGCCGACGTCCATCCCGGCCAGCGCCAGAAAGAAGCGCGCGCTTCCGAGCAGCGCCACGATGGCAATCAAGTCCGCGGTCCAGTTGAATAACAGGCCGGTGGCAAAGGTCGGCACCAGGGCGGCGGCAACCCAGATCGTGGCAAAGGTCACGTAGGGCGTCACACGGAACAACCATGAGGCGTTGTCCGCCAGCACCACTTCCTTCCGGAGCAATCGCAGGAGATCGCGGTACGGTTGAAAGACCGACGCGCCCTGGCGACGCACCAAGCGGGCCTTCATCTTGCGCACAAAGCCTGTCAGCAGCGGGGCCAACAGCAGCACCAGCAGCATCTGCATGCCCTGCACAAGTATGTCCGACATCACGACCATATCGCGAGCACCAGTAGCAGCGTGACGAGGGTGGCAAATACCAGGCTGAGATACCGCCGGATGGTCAGGAACTGCAGACGATTGAGTCTATCGGCGGAGAAGCCGACCAGGCCTGCGATCGGCTGATACATTCCCTCCCAGATCAGATCGTGCAGTTCGATGCGCAGGCGCGCCGGCCTCGTATCTCCCGGAGCCGGCATCTCGACGTGATCGCGGGCGTGGAATACGAGCGCACCGAAAACACGGCGGATCGGCTGAGCGAAGCTTGCGCCGGAATATTGGGCTGCAGGCGTCGGATCGGAAAAGCCGCAGCCCCAGGCCGGCCCCCGTCGTAACGCCCGGGACGCAAAGCGATGAATAAAGACGACCGCCGCGGAGGCGGAGATCGTGATGAACACCATCACGAGCAATCCGTTGTATGAACTTCGGCTCTCCGCAATGGGCGCGATCGAAAGCCAGGGTTCGTTGGCTTGGATTGGCATGTGGCCGCCGAGAATCTGCAACGTGACCGGCGATAGCGCGTCGATCACCAGTCCCGGCAGAATTCCGGCCAGCAGGCAAAGCGCGGCGAGGATGACCATGGCCGACAGCGAGTAGCCGTCGACCTCCTCTGCGGTTTCCGCGGCTACGCTGCGCGGCCGCCCCAGAAAGGCCACGCCGTAGGCCTTCACGAAACACGCCGCGGCCAACGCTGCTGCCAAGGCCAATAGCGCGCCGACCGCGGGCACGGTGATCTTCAGTGCCCATTGCGGCAATTCCGGACTCTGCAGCACGGCTTGGAATATCAGCCATTCCGAGACGAAGCCATTGAAGGGCGGAAGCGCCGAGATCGCGACACAACCGACCAGAACGACGAAGCTCGTAAAGGGCATGCGGTGAATGAGGCCCCCGAGTTCTTCCATGCTCCGCTCGCCCGTCGCGGTCAGGACGGCGCCGGCGCCAAAGAAAAGCAGGCTCTTGAAGAAGGAATGATTGAGAACGTGAAACAACGCTGCGGTGAAGGCGAGCGCCGCCAGCAGCTTCAGCCCATTAGCCTGGAAGGCCAATGCAAGGCCGAGGCTTGCGAAGATGACGCCGATATTTTCGATCGTGCTATAGGCGAGCAAGCGTTTGAGATCGCTTTCCATCATGGCGTACAAAATCCCCATCACGGCGGTGATGCCGCCGAGAATGAGGACGATCACACTTGCCGGCCACGATGGCGCTCCCAGGAGATCGAAGACGACGCGAATGAAGCCATAGATCGCGACTTTGGTCATGACGCCGCTCATCAACGCCGAAATGTGGCTCGGAGCGGCGGGATGAGCGAGCGGCAGCCAGACATGCAACGGGACCAGTCCGGCCTTTGAGCCGGCTCCGAGCAGCATCAGGATCAAGACCAGCATCGCCAAAGAGGGCGCATGTTGAGCGCTACGAATGGCTGCGAATCCGTAGTCGCCGGCCGGCCCCGCGAGCAGACCAAAGGCCAACAGAAGCGCCAGCGTGCCAAAGCTCGCCATCACGAGGTAGACATAGCCTGCCTTTGCGTTGCCTGCCTCACGGTGGTGCGCCATCACCAGCGCCCAGGAGGCCAGCGACATGAATTCCCAACACAGGAGATAGGAAAACGCATCATCCGCCAGCACCACGAGATTCATGCCGGCCAGAAAGGCGGGGAAGAAGGGAAGCACACGGTGCGGCACCGGCTCATGGTGGCCGTAGCCGAGGCCATAGAGGCTTGCCACGGTTCCTCCGAGATTGACGACAGTGAGGAAAAACGAGGCCAGCGGATCGAGGCGGAAATGGGCGCCGAGCCATGGCAATCCGATCGGGAGAGTCAGATCGGCGCTCGCCGTGTCGCCAAGCAACCAGTGGACGGATCCAATCAACGCGATCGCAGACGCCGACAACGTTGCGCTATAGATGATTCCCGTAGCGATCTTTGAGCGACTCAGAACAATCGCCAGAATGGCCGATCCAAGCAATCCGGCAACACACAGCATTTGCAGAACGACAGCCGACATTACGTACGGACCTTCGTTTTGCTTGATGCTCTGTTTTCTATCCGATTGTCCAAATGGATTTTTGCCGATCCGGAATTGAGTTTCAGCCGCACCCCGCGTCCCTCGGCGCTACTGACAGCCCGTTCGTTTATCAACTCGATGCCGGCGGCGTCGAGCGCTGCAATCAGCTTCACCAGCGAATCGACATTGCCGCGAACCATTGCCCCACTAGCCTCCATACGTTGGATGGTTGGCACGGAAAGCCCGGACATTTCCGCGAGCCGCCGCTGATCGATGCCGAGGAGCCCCCTGGCCGCCCGCAATTGAGCCGCTGTGATCATCGGATTGCCCCGCCACCCAGATTCGAGCGAACGCTAAACCTCATTCCTGCATCCTAATTAATCATGTTGTATTGTCAATAAGTGATATCTAAAACATCTAATTTAAGTAGCTCGCGAGTTGTCGACATTCGATCTAGGCGCGTCGAGGGACATGACTTCGATACGGGCATACGAATTGGTCGATCACACGTTTGGTGTGGTCGTTGTCGGTGCGAGGGGGCGAGCTACGTGCCACCTAGCCTGGTGTTCTGCGAATGAAGCCTGTGCGCTTGAGCGCAAGGATCATCTGGTGCACGGTCGGAGGAGTGACGCCGAAACGGCGCTGGACGTCGCGTTCGGCGGGCGGCTGCCGGTTGACGCGAGTGTAGGCGTCGATGAACGCTAGATACTGGCCCTGTTTGGGGGGGGTGAAGCCGGGCGCGGCTTTGCCAGCTATCTTCGCACGGGAGATGGCCGAGGTTCGATCCCTTGTGCACCCACCATTTAGCAATCCATATCAGATACTTCGCCTGTCGTTTCCCTGTGCCCGTGCCCCGAAATGGTTGGGGCCCAACCGGGGCCACCTTGGTTCAGTCCCGGTACGCGCGGTCATCGCGGCGGAAACTACATCGCGTTCTTTGGAGCCCAGAGCGGATATTGCGATCAATCGACACTGCTGCGGCTATGCGAGATTCAAGGTCGACGAACTGCGCGGCGTTCCAACCCGTTGCGCAACTCGCGAACGTTGCCGGAAAAGGCGTGATCCTCAAGCCGCTCGACGGCCGGCCGAGCCAAGGAGGCCTTTGGCTCAGGCAACGCAGGCAAGTAGCGCCGCCGCGAGAAGCGGCAGATCTCCTGGGCGCTCGCGCAACTGCGCGGCGACAATCAAGGTGAGACCCCAGCGACAATCAGGATGAGAGAGCGCCGGCGGGAGCGGGACGAAGGGAGGGCGTAGCC
>JBARNF010001183.1:0-1844 GCA_049802835.1 Bradyrhizobium sp. | reverse complement strand
GGTACTTCGGCTGGAACGAGCTCGAGTGTTCGGGTTGCAAGGGCCTCTTGGTCGTTGCCGATTAGCGCCAAAATGGCGGTCGTCTCAGGCCTCTTCGCGAACCAATGGTGCCGGCCATGCCCAAAATTGCGCAAGTCCGTGACATGCACATTGCCGAGAGCTGCTTCGACAAAGCGCGATTCGGTGTCGACCGCGCCAGGTCGCAAGGCGGAAGAACACAAAACGCTGGTTGTCTCGCGTGCCACCGCTGGGGTCGTATGCTCGATGAGCTCATCAAGCGGAACGCTGACGCGGCTCTCCATGAACTCGTTGAACGTCGCCGGAAGTGGCGTGTGCTCACTGACCAGTTCCCGGTACGCTCTCAGCAGAAGAATTGAGGCGCCGAGCAGGGAGGCGACCGCAAGAAAACCGTCCTCGAATAGGTCCGAGGCTGCCGAGATGACCCGGCTGTAAGTGTAACGGGCCGCAAGATCATGCAGCGGCGACTGCTCCCGCATGACGAGGCCGACCAAGGGTTTGGCTTCTCTCTGTGCGGCTTCGTCGAAAGCGGCACAAATATCCTTGTTGCGACCGCTGGCGGTGAAACACATTACCGACGCATCACGCAGCGGGAGTGTCATATAATCGAGCGGCGTACAGGCACTAGCCAGGCGACCGGTCCGGAGCTGGTGTATGTAAGCCGCAAACGAGGCCACGGAATACGACCCGCCCGATCCCAGCATGACGGCGGAGCGCGTGGCGGCGCCTTCAATCGCCGCCTTTAACGGAGCGGAATCGATGAGGTTCGCTGCCTCATACACCCCGTGTAGGTTCGCCAACTCCTTGAGATATCGTGCAGTCACTGAGGCCTCGGCCGACAATGGCGGGTTGAAGTCAAATCCACGAACTTGTCGCAGAGGCTTCCAACCTACGGCGGCAGGAGCTCTCGGAGAAGCCGTAAGGCGCAATTTATCACAGAAACAAAACAAGAACAAATGGGGCGTTTTCGGCTGGGTTGCGTATCCTTTGCCGGAGGTGCTGCTGGTGGTCTGTGGCACGATCGCCGATTGCGCCGATTACGACGTGATCGCCGCGTGTGGCGAAGCCCCCGACTATCTCGTCAGAATCCTCGGCTAGTTCACCCGTTAACCCTGAATTCGGGGACCCTGGCGCCGGTGTGGCATTCGGCGCGGGTGGCTGAACCGGCCGTTTTTACGGAAGCAGAGGTGCCGATGGGCCCCGCTCGGACCCTCAGCTCAGCGCCATGTACCGCCCGGGCTTGTGGTTGATCGCGATGATGACGTTGACGATCACGATCCCCAGGATCGACAGCGCCAGCCGGTCGACCGGGATCACGAAAAAGGCGGCGATCATGATGAGAAGATCCACCGCGAGCTGGAAGTAGCCGGCGCGGATTTTCCAGTGCTCCTGCAGATAGAGCGCCAGGATGTTGATGCCGCCGAGCCCGGTGCGGTGGCGGAACAGCATCAGCAGCCCGGTCCCCGTGAGGCCGGCGCCGATCACGGTCGCGTAGATCGGATCGATATAGCCGATGTCGACCCAGGATGCCGTCAGCCGCGAGAACAGCGCGACGAGGCCGACCGCGACGAAGGTGCGGACCGTGAACGGCCAGCCCATGCGCCGGACCGCCAGGAAATAGAACGGCAGGTTGATGACGAAGAAACAGAGCCCGAAGCCGTAGCCGCTGATGTAGCTGAGCAGCAGCGACAGGCCTGCAGTGCTGCCGACCAGCAGCACCGTCTTGCTGTAGATCAGCATGCCCAGCGATACGAACAGCGTGCCGAAGGTGAGCGCCATCGCGTCTTCGTAGAGCTTGTGCCGCTCCTGAACGATATCCGTCACGC
>JBARNF010001182.1:0-3700 GCA_049802835.1 Bradyrhizobium sp. | reverse complement strand
TCTCCTCGGTGCACCGGGCTTGTTGGCCACCGTGTGCGACGACGCGCTTCTCGCACGCCGCCGCGGGACACCAGCTTCGGGGTGTCAGGACCACGCGACTTCACGTCCGTGATCGCATCGTTCGTCCACGCATCACGCGCGTCGATGCTCTCACGTCCACCGCATTGCCGGCCCAACGTTTCGTGACGACGCGTACGCCCCTCATCCGGACCGGAATGCGGGCAGCATACGCCTGATTTGCTGATTTTCAGAAGCGATTTATTTTTCGCGTTGGGCCTTGAAGCGGGCTTTGTCACTGAACGCGCGAGCGAAATCAGCATTTTGGCGCACCGCTTTGCGACGTGCCCAGCCGTCATCCGGGGCAGCCGCGCCAACGGGTGAGCCGGGAACCATCGACACCAACGGTCGTCGAGTCCAAATGTCAGCTCGAATGTTGACCGTGTTGGCGGCGAGCGATTCGCCGCGTAGAGCAGATCAAGCCGCCGGTCCAACCTTGTTCCCGGTCCGATAGGAAATCCACATGCGTAGCTTCGAAGACAGAGTCTTGCTGCTCCTGCTCGTTGCGCTCTCACTGACGTTCGGATGGGTCCTCCTGCCATTCTACGGAGCCGTTCTGTGGGGAGTTGTCGGCGCAATCGTCTTTGCGCCACTTCACCGGCGATTGTCGCGATCGATGCACGAACGGCGTGGCTTGGCAGCCGCCGCGGTCGTGCTGCTCGTCGTCCTGATCGTCATTCTGCCGCTGTCGCTGATCGGGGCGTCGCTGGCGCAGGAAGCCTCCGGAGGCTACGGACTGGCCCAATCCGGTGAGCTGGACATTGGACAATATTTTCAAAAAATGCTGGAGGCGCTGCCGTCTTGGCTGGTCGACCTGCTCAATCGTTTCGGGCTGGGGAGCCTGGCCGGGATGAAAGACAAGCTGTCAGCCGGCCTGCTGAGGGGCAGCCAGATGCTTGCAAGTCAGGCGTTCAATATCGGTCAGGGGACCTTCGAGTTCTTTGTCAATCTGTTCGTCATGGTCTATTTGCTGTTCTTCCTGCTTCGTGACGGAGAGGCGTTGTCGGACCGTGTCAGGAACGACATTCCACTGCGACCCGAGCAACGCAATGCGCTCCTGCTCAAATTCACGGTCGTCATTCGCGCGACAGTGAGGGGCAATTTGCTCGTCGCTCTGGCGCAGGGTGCGCTGGGTGGCCTGATGTTCTGGTTCCTCGGCATTCCCGCGCCCTTGCTATGGGCGGTCGTGATGGCATTGCTGTCCTTGCTTCCTGCCGTGGGAGCGGGCCTCGTCTGGTTTCCGGTCGCGCTCTATCTGCTTGTCACCGGATCGTTCTGGCACGGCGTGGTTCTGATCGCCTACGGCGCTCTCGTCATCGGTCTGGTCGACAATGTCCTGCGTCCGATCCTGGTCGGGCAGGACACCAAGATGCCCGACTATGTCGTGTTGATCTCGACATTGGGCGGGATCGAGGCGTTCGGTCTCAATGGCTTCGTCATCGGGCCCGTGATCGCGGCGATGTTCATCGCGATCTGGGACATGTTTTCCGCCTCGCGACGAGAGGCGGCTGTCGAGGCTGACAGCTCGTAGGGCGGATTGGCCGAGCGCAATCCGCCATTGCGCGAAGCTGGGAGGCGCGGCGGATCACGTTCCGCCAACCCGTCCTACGAACTCATAATGGAAGCCGTCATTGCGAGGCGCCTTGCGCCGAAGTAACCCAGACTTCTCTTGTGGCTCTGGATTGCTTTGCTGCGCTCGCAATGACGGTGGTGCAAGGCGTTGATGGCCGCACCCCTCAGAAGCCGTACAATCTTGCCGGATTGTCGACCAGGATCTTCTTGCGGATCGCGGCATCCGGCGCCCACACCGGCAGCTGGTTCATCAGGCGGCCGTCGTCGATCTGATAGAGCGGCGCGACGTCGGTCGGCTTGCGGTCCGGCCGGATGGTGGAGTCCGGGTGCGGCCAGTCGGTGCCCCAGACGATGCGGTCCGGATTGGCTTCGATCAGCGCCTTGGCGAACGGAATCACGTCGGCGTAATCGGGACCGCGCGTCGAGGCCCGATAGGCGCCGGAGATCTTCACATAGGCCTTGCCGCTGCGGACGAGCTCTACGAGGTCGGCAAAGCCCGGCTGCTCGAGGCCGAGCGCGGCCTGCGCGCCGCCGAAATGATCGAACACGGCCGGCACCGGCGACTGCAGCACGAGATCCTTGATCGCCGCGATCATCGGCGTGTTGGTGTAGAGCTGGACGTGCCAGCCGCGCGCTTTCATGCGATCGACGGCGGCCTGGAAGCGGGCGCGGCCGACGGAGGGATCATTGATGCCGCCGGTCGCGAGATTGAGGCGGATGCCGCGGAAGCCGTCGACATTCATCTGATCGAGCTGGGCCTCGGTGGTCTTGTCGTCGATGACGGCCACACCGCGCGCATCGTTGCCGCGCGCCTTCATGCCGAACAAGGTCGCCGAATTGTCGGTGCCGTAGACGCTCGGCGTCACGATCACCACGCGCTGGATGTGGAGCGCCTTGTGCAGCGCCGCCATCTCTTCCGGCGAGGCCGGCTCCGGCGTGTAGACGCGGCCGGCGAAGAACGGAAACTTTTCCGGATCGCCGTGAATGTGGGTGTGGCAGTCGCAGGCGCCGGCCGGCACGTCGAAATCGACCGGCGTCGCGGGCTGCGCCGCCTTGGCGCGGACGGCTGTGCTGTTCATCGTCACTCCGGCTGCGATGGACGCGAGCAGCATGGTGCGTCGGTTCAGCATGTGATCCTCCCCGGGATGTCGCGCGTGCGTTGCGTCCTGACGCGCGTGTTGTCGAGGGAGGAGCGTGGACCGGCGCGGAGCAGGGGGCAAGAGCGAAGAGCACGGCCAAACATGCTGCCAGACATGAGGTCTCATCGCCGCGAAAGCGGGGATCCATAACCACAGCATGTCGTGGGGCGGCACACGTGTCGTTCCGATCTCGTGTCACCACGTCGTCCTGCGCGTATGGATCCCGGGTCGGCGCCTGCACGGCGCTGGCGCGCCGTTCCGGCTTGCCCGGGACGACAGCGGAGGCTGACGGCGCCGTCTGCCCATCTCGCCGCGATCGACAACGAGACCGGGAGCCTGTTCGCAGGCCCGCGTGCCTGACCTGCCCATGATCACGAAGATGGCTACTGCCCCGACGGCGTGCGCAGGCCGTGCCAGGCGTCGCGGACCTGGTGGTAGTGCACCTCCGGCAGATAGTCCGGCGTGTTCAGGTTGAGGTTCTTGACGTCGAGCCGGCCGACCGCGCTGAGCAGCGTGTAGGAGGCGATGACGCGGTCGCGCTGGGCGCCGATCAGCCGCGCCTTGGCCTGGATCAGGTCGGCCTGCGAGTTGAGCACGTCCACCGTGGTGCGCTGGCCGCCCTGCGCCTCGCGCGAGACGCCCTGCAGCGCGACGGTGGCAGCCTTCACCTCGGCCTCGGAGGCGCTGACGGCGACCTTGGCGCCTTCATTGGCGACCCAGGCGCTGACCACGGCGGTGCGCGCCTGGTTGCGGACCTGATCGAGCACGAGGCGGCTCTGCGCCGTGACCTCCTTGGCCTGGCGCGTCTGCGAGGCCGCCGTGCCGCCGTCATAGATCGGCGCGGTGACGCTGCCGACGACCGAGGCCTGGTCGGTGCCGAAGGTGCCGAGCGTCTGATCCGAATCGCGGCTGCGGCTCACACTGCCTTGCAG